>JAISRW010000110.1 GCA_031273405.1 Treponema sp. | reverse complement strand
ATCGCCGACCTGGTGGTGGGCCTCGAAACCGGCCAGATCAAGACCGGTTCCATGAGCCGCACCGACCGGGTCTGCAAGTACAACCAGCTTATGCGTATCGAGGACGAGCTCGAAGGCGTAGCCGAGTACGCCGGCAGGAAAGCCTTTTATAGCGTAAAGAAATAACATAGCCGCCACGCTACGACTGAATGAATAGTTACGGTCTCATACTCCGCCTCTTTGGGGCGGAGAAAATCATCTTTGGAGGTGGAAAATGAAAAGGTTTTCTGTCGCGTTTTGTTTGGTCCTGTTGACCATGGTCTCCCCGGTCCTTTTTGCCGGGGGAGGAAAAGAGTCGGCCGCTCCCTCGGGCGGTTCGGCAGGCAATGTGGTAAAAATCGCCCTGATCATCGAAAACACCATTGACGACAAGGGCTGGTGCCAGGCCATGTACGACGGCATTCTGGGAGCTCAGAAACAGCTTCCCGGCAGGATCGAATTCAGCTACAGCGAGAAGATGCTCCCTGTGGACGCCGGTTCCGCCGCCCGCCAGTACGCCGCCCAGGGCTACAACATCATCATCGGCCACGGCGCCCAGTATAAAAATCTAATCCTGGAAATGGCCGAAGAATTCCCCAATGTAACCTTCGCCTTTGGGACCAGCGCCGAGGTGGGGCCCAAGAACGTATTCACCTATATGCCCGAAAGCGAGGAGACCGGCTATCTTAACGGCATCATCGCCGGCCTCACTACCAGGAGCAATATCATCGGCTATGTGGGCCCTGTGGACGGGGGCGACGCCGCCCGTTACGGCCGCGGGTTTGTCCTGGGGGTCCAGGCGGTTAATCCCGGCGCGAAGATAACCGTGGCCCACACCGGCTCTTTCTCCGACTTCGTGAAAGCCGGAGAGGTCGCCCATTCTCAGATCCGCGCGAACGCCGACATTCTTACCGGCGCTTCCCAGCAGGCCATTGGCGCCCTCAGGGCGGTAAGCGACGCCCAGTACGCGGGCCGCAGCCTCTGGTGGCTCGGCCAGGACCTGGCCCAGTTTGATACCCCCGAAGGCAGGGCCAAGTGCATCGCCGCTTCGTCCTACAACTACGCGGCGGTTATTGTGGGCTTTGTACAGAAGTTTGACGCGGGGGTCAGGGGAGGGGAATGTATCCCCATGAATTTCTTCAACAGCGGCTTTGTGTTTGAATACAACAAAGACCTGGGGAGCATGGCCACCGTCGCTATCAAGGCAAAAGTTGACGAAGCCCTTGCCAAATTCCGCGCCTCAGCCAATACCCTGAACTGGAGCGCGGTGGATTACTCAAAGCTCTAGGAGTTTGTTGCGCTTTGCGCATAAAATCTCAAAAAACCGCCTAATCGGCGGTTGCGAACCTTCGGTTCGATTTGCCTTACAAACTGCGTTCGAACCTTTGGTTCGCGGATGCCCAATAATCGTGGTTTTTGTGATTTTTTGCTAAAAAAAGTCACAAAAACCTACAAGAGCAACAGGCTCCTAGTACTACCGGCCCGCGGGGCTATTGGGGTGTTTTTCCCAAGGTCCACCGGTACATTTCGACGTATTTTTTCGCCGACTTTGTCCAGGAAAAATCCAGCTTCATGCCCCGGATGCGCAGGGCTTCGATCTGTTCCCGGCGGTTGTACCAGGCCCATATCGCCCAGCCCACGGTGTTGTAAATGGCCGAGGGGGTGAGGTCGTCGAATATAAAACCCGTGCCTTCCCCCGTATCCTGGCTAAAATTCTCCACCGTGTCGGCCAGGCCCCCGGTGTTCCGCACGATGGGAATGGTTCCGTAGGCTAGGGAGTACATCTGGTTAAGCCCCGAAGGCTCGTAGCGGCTGGGCATGAGGAAGAAATCGCTTCCCGCCTCGATGAGGTGGCTGATTTTTTCGCTGTAGCCAATTTTGACTTTAAGATTGGGAAGCTTTCCCGAAAGGCTCCTGAGTTCGTTTTCACACCACGACTCCCCGGTGCCGAGGACCACAAACTGGAGATTCATGTCCCGGCAGAAAGAATAGGCCGAACCGAAGCCGGGCCCGAAGAGTTCGCCCACTCCTTTTTGGCCGGTAAGCCGGGAAATAAAACCTATGACAGGAATATCCTGGGACGCCGGGAGGTTGAATTCCCCCTGGAGGGCTTCCTTGGCCTTGAGTTTCCCGCTCAGGTCTTTATGGGAATATTTTTTTGGTATGAAGGGGTCCTTCCCGGGGTTCCAGATTTCCGTATCTATGCCGTTGAGGATGCCCCGGTAATCGGCGGAACGGTGGCGGAGTATCCCGTCCAGCCTAAAGCCGAAGGCCTGGGTTTTGGTCTCTTCGGCGTAGTGCTCCGAAACCGTATTGAGGCTGTCCGCGGAACAGAGCCCCGCCTTGAGGAGGTTCATCATGTTCCAGTCGTCAAAACCGGCGCTGTAGAAGACCTCCCAGCCCAGGCCGGTGTGGTTGAAATTTTCCTTATGGTAAATCCCCTGGTAGCCCAGATTATGGATAGTTAAAACCGACGCGGTTTTTTCAAACCCCCCGCGGCGTTCGGCGTATTTGAGAAACACCGGAACCAGGGCCGCCGGCCAGTCGTGGGCGTGGAGCAGGTCAGGATACCAGCCGATCTTGCGGCAAAGCTGAAACACCGAGCGGCAGAAAAAGGTGAAGCGCCTGGGGTTGTCCAGAAAATCGGGCTCCGAGGGGGTCCCGTAAATTCCGTCGCGGCCGAAAAAATTTTCATGCTCAATAAAGTAAACGCCGACCGGGTTTTTGGGAGGAGATCCCGGCAGGGTGTCCGTATAAACGGCGCTCCATTCCTCTCCGCCCCCTACGGGCGTCCCCAGGGCGCCTTCCAGGGATTCAAGCTTTGAGCGGTCGACGCAGTAATACCGGGGCAGGACGATCCTGATCTGGTGCCCCAGTTTGGCCAAGGCCAGGGAGAGGGAGGAGACCATGTCGGCGAGGCCGCCGGTTTTGGCGTAAGGGACCGCCTCGCTTGAGACCATGAGAACCTTCATGTCAGAAAGACTCTATCGTGGGAAGCCCGTTTTCTTTGATAATCTGAAGCCCCTTTTGGTAGTCTTCCAGTTTGAAAACGACCACAGCCTTTCCCGCGTTGCCTTCAAGCGAGGCGTAGAGATACTCGATGTTTACATTGGTCTTTTGGAATAGTTCCATTACCCTGGCAAGGCTGCCGGGGCTGTCGTCAATCTCCACCGCGGCCACATCGGAAACCCTGGTGGTAAACCCCGCCCCGGTGAGGGCGTTTACCGCGTCATCGGATTTGTTGACTATCAGCCGCAGAATGCCGAAGTCCGCGGTGTCGGCGATGCTGATGGCCCGGATATTGATCCCCGCGTTGGCCAGAGTCCGGGTAACTTCTCCGAGACGGCCGGCGTTGTTTTCCAGAAAAACAGAAATCTGTTTAATTCCCATAATTACTCCCTTTGTCTAGTATAGTTCAAATTTTCCGGTTGTCGATAACCCGTTTCGCTTTTCCTATGGATCTTTCAATGGTTTTGGGTTCCACAAGCTTTACCTTGAGGCTGATTTGAAGCTTTGACTTCATCACCCCTTCGATCCTGGCCCGCAGGGCTTCCAGCCCCCTGGTTTCGTCGGTAAAGAACTCTTTTTTAACCTCCACCTGGAGCTCCACGTCGTCCAGATGGCTTTCGCCCCGGCTGACCACGATGAGGTATTGGGGTTCGGTGCCTTCGATCTCGATGAGGGCCTGCTCGATCTGGCTGGGGAACACATTGACCCCCCGGATGATGAGCATGTCGTCGGTGCGGCCGAAGAGCCGGTGCATGCGAACCGTGGTGCGGCCGCAGGAACAGGGTTCCCGCATAAAGTAGGTGATGTCCCTGGTACGGTAACGGAGCAGGGGGGTGCCGTCTTTGGTGAGGGTGGTAAAGACCAGTTCCCCTTTTTCGCCGTCGGGCAAAACCCGGCCGGTTTCGGGGTCGATGATTTCGGGGTAAAAAAGGTCCTCGTTCACGTGGAGGCCGTTCTGGGCCTCGCACTCGAAGGAGACGCCGGGCCCGATGATTTCCGTAAGGCCGTAGATGTCGTAGGCCTTCATGCTGTAGCGGGCCTCGATCTCCTTCCTCATGTTTTCGCTCCAAGGTTCCGCCCCAAAGCAGCCTTTACAGATGGGGAGCTTGCGAAGATCGATGCCCGCCTCCGCCGCCTCTTCCGCCATGTAGAGAGCGTAGGAGGGGGTGCAGGTGAGCATGGTGGTGCCGAAGTCCTGCATCACCATGAGCTGCCGGGCGGTGTTGCCGCTGGACATGGGGAGGACCTCCGCCCCGATGGTCATGGCCCCGTAATGGGCGCCGGGGCCGCCGGTGAAGAGGCCGTAGCCGTAGCAGTTCTGGACAATGTCGTCTTTGGTGCAGCCCGCGGCGGCCATGGTCCGGGCCATGGCTTCCCGCCAGACATTGATATCGTTCTGGGTATATTCGTCCACCACAGGCTTCCCGGTGGTGCCGGAGCTCATGTGGACTTCCACAATCCTTTCTTTGGAAGCCGCGAGAAGGCCCCTAGGATAGTTCTCCCTGAGGTCGTCCTTGGTGGTAAAAGGAAGCTTTTCAATGTCCTTGAGGGAGTGAACGTCCCGGGGGGTTACCCCGCTTTCATCCATCTTTTTCCGGTAAAAAGCCACCCGCTCATAGAGCGTTTCCACAAGGTTCTTGAGATTGGCCAGTTGGAACCTTTGCCGGGCTCCCGTGTTCATACATTCGTATTCGGCATTGAAAATCATACTACCTCCTTTTAAAAGCGAAGAATTGAGGGTGTTTAAGGCAAGCCCCGCGCCGCGAGACCGCCGTTCCCATAATACTACCAGATATCCCCGGAATTGGGAAGCGGTAAAATCACAAGGGCTATCATGCTTAACTTCAAGTTAGACGGAATTGATTTTGAATTTTTTGTGAAAAATATAGAGCCTTTCCCAAAACTCGGTTAGATTTGGGACACGCGTGCATATTTCGGCCAAACTTGAACACTAAATACGGAACACTTGAACATCAAATACGGGATATTTGAACAGTAAAACGGCAGCACTTGAACATCAAATACGGAAATATCTGAACAGTAAAACGGCACTATTTGAACACCCAATACGGCGTATTTGAACAGTAAAACGGAAATACTTGAACACCTACTACGGACATCTGAACACTCGCTCTTCATGGTTCTAATATTTTTCTGGGTGCGTAGCACCCAGAGGAGAAATATTTTCATGAGGAGAATCCAAATGGAAAAGGCAAAGGAAATCCTACGGCTAACCTACGAGGCAGGCTTGAGCCAGCGGGATGTGGCCCGTGGAACCGGGTGTTCCCTGGGAGTCGTGAACGCTCTTTTAGGGCGGGTAAGGGCAGCGGGTATTACCGACCCGCTGTCCCTCCCGTCCAA
>JAISRW010000078.1 GCA_031273405.1 Treponema sp. | reverse complement strand
TGACCGCCGGCTCGCCGGGCAAGCCGCTAAAGTAAACCGTGTTTCTCAATAGCCATAGTGTCATTTTTACCTTGAGGCATATATCCCTCATGGTGTCATTTTTACGTGAGGCATTACGTACCCGCCCTCGGCCGATTCTGACTATTTTCCGGAGTTTTGGGAAAGGCTCTATATATAATAAATTTAAGGTTACTTTCCCAAAACTGAAGTTTTGGGAAAGCCTCAAGAAAGTGGGTTTAAATTATGAGTGATACACGCTGTATGGACGATCCGATTCCCTTCGCCCGGCCTTTTATCGGCAGGGAAGAAGAAGAGGCGGTTCTGAGGGTTCTCCGCTCCGGCTGGCTTACCACCGGGAAAGAAACCCTGGAGTTTGAGAAGGAATTCGCCGCTTTTCTTTCGCCCCCGGGGGAAAAGCCTTCCCCTCCCCTGGCCGCCCTGGCGGTTAATTCAGCCACTTCGGGGCTCCACCTGGCTCTGGAAGCCTGCGGCATAGGGCCCGGGGATCTGGTGCTGGTCCCTTCGCTGACCTTTACTTCCACCGCCGAGGCGGCCCGCTACCTGGGGGCGGAGGTGGTTTTTGTCGACGCCGCCCCCGGAACCTTCCATATAAATGCGGAAACCCTGGAAAAGGCCCTTCGCAAGCTCCCCCCCGGCAGGGCCAAGGCAGTCATCCCCGTCCACTACGGCGGGCTTCCCTGCGCCATGGAGGCCATCCTCTCCGCAGCCGCCGGATACGGCCTCAAGGTGATAGAAGATGCGGCCCATTCCTTCCCCTCCCGCCTCGGCCCCGGCGGGTACGCCGGAACCCTGGGGGATGCGGGAGTTTTCTCGTTCTACGCCACCAAAACCATCACCACCGGCGAGGGGGGGATGGTGGTGACCAGAGACGCGGCCATGACCGAAAGGATATCGGTGATGCGTTCCCACGGCATAGACCGGAGCGTCTGGAACCGCTACACCGACACCAAGGCTTCCTGGTATTACGAAGTGGCCGCCCCGGGGTTCAAATACAATATCCCGGACATACTCTCCGCCCTGGGGAGGGTGCAGCTCGCCCGGGCAGACTCGCTGCTCGCCCTGCGGCAGAATATCGCGCTGCAATACGACCGGGCCTTTGGCGCCGACGGGCATTTCACCCTGCCCCCTACCGGAGCGGGGGACGCCCGCCACCTTTATCCTTTGCGGATCAATCCCCAACGGCTTGCTGTATCCCGGAACGGCTTTATCGAGAAACTCCAGGAAAGCGGGATTGGGGTCTCCGTCCATTTTATCCCCCTCCACACCATGCCCTATTACAAAAAACGCTATTCCCTCGAAGACGGCGATTTTCCCGAATCCATGGCGGCCTATAGCAGGACCATTTCCCTCCCCATCTGGCCGGGTATGACGGCCCGCCAGGTCGAACGGGTTATCACGGTGGTCAAAGCGCTGGCTTTGGAATATAATCGGTAACATTGTGTTTGTCGAAGATGTATTGGTAAAGGGTATGCTCTACGGGATAACCATACGTTCCCCGGTCGCCAGGGGCCGCCTGGAAGGCATCGAGCTTCCCAGGCTGCCCAATTCCTACACCCTTATCCGCGCACAAGATATTCCGGGGAAAAACCAGCTTGACGGTTTCCCCGTGCCGGTTCTGGCCTCGGAAACCCTTTCCTACATCGGGGAGCCTGTAGCCCTCCTGGTGGGGCCTGATGAGGCGAAACTGGAAGAATACGCCTCCCGGGCCAGGGTGGCAGCCGCGGAAGAGCCCCCGGTTCTGTCCTTCAACCGCTTCGATCCCGGCGACGTCATCGCGGGCCGGACTATCAGCCTGGGAAAAAAAGATTTTGTCTTCAACGAGAGCCTCCCCCAGGTCCGGGGGACGTATATATCCGGGAGCCAGGAACACTATTATCCGGAACCTCACGGGGCAGTGGCAGTTTTTTTGCCCCCTCCGAAAGACGGGGCGGAGCCTGCCGGGGAGGAAGGGCAGGAGGGCTGGAAGCTCACAGTTTATACCGCGACCCAGTGGCCCTTCCATGTAAAACGTTCTTTAACGGGGATGTTAAAAATCGGCGAGAAACGCGTTTCCGTGGCCCCGACGCAGATAGGGTTCCACCTGGACGGTAAAATCTGGTATCCATCCCTCGTCTCCTGCCACGCCGCCCTGGGGGCCTTTGTCACCAGGAAGCCGGTCAAGATCATGCTCACCAGGGAGGAGGATTTCTGTTTTTCTCCCAAGCGGAATCCCGCGGAAGTCTCCATCCGCAGCGCCCTGGGGAAGAAAGGGGAAATCCTGGGCTCCGAAATCCGGGGGCTGACAAACCTGGGCGCCCAGGGAGTCTTTGCCGAGGAGATCCTGGACCGCTTCTGCCTGGCAAGCCTGGGGATCTACCGCCAGGGCGGCATAAAAATAGACGGCTTCGCCTTAAAAACCAATATCCCCCCCCAAGGGCCCCTGGGGGGCTTCGGCCTTGCCCAGGGCTTTTTCGCCGCCGAGCGCCACGTTTCCCGAATTGCCGATTCCCTGGGCGAAGACCCCGCGGAGTGGCGGAAAAGAAATATCCTGGTCAAAAACGAGAAACTCGCCATCGGGATTCCCCTCAAGGAACCTGTCCCCGCGGCGGAACTTATCGATTCGGCGGCGGCCATGAGCGGCTATTACCGGAAATGGGCGTCCTATGAGCTCCTCAGATCCAGCAGGCGGAAAAGCAAAGAGGGGAAAAAAGACGAACTCCTCCGGGGCATAGGCGTTGCCGCCGCCTTTCAGGGGAACGGATTCCTTTATACCGGGAGCGGCAAGGGTGTATACGGGGTGGAACTGACCCTGGATAAAGACGGTTCCCTGGAAATCAAAACCAGCATTGTTTCTTCCGGGGCCGATTATATCCAGATCTGGCGGAACATAGCGGCGGAGATCCTAGGGGTGGATCCGAACCAGATCCGCTTCAAAGCCGACAGCACCGACGAGATCCCCGACTCGGGGCCCGCCAGCCTTTCCAGGAACATCACCGAGCTTACCAGGCTGGTGGAACGGGGCTGCCGGACCATACGGAAGCAGCGTTTTCGGGATCCCTTGCCCATAACCGTGCGGAAGACGGGGCGCCCGGATAAGACAAGCGCCTGGGGAGGGCAGGGTCATATTAAGTCCGACACCTTTTCCCGCCCCGGCTGGGGGGCGGCGGTAACGGAGATCGAAATCGAGTCCGTCTCCTTCCAGCCAAAGATACGGGGCGTCTGGTTTGTCGCGGAGGGGGGGAAAATCCTTTCCCGGTCCAGGGCCAGGCGCTCCCTGAAAACAGCGGTCATGCAGGCCCTGGGCTGGGCCTGCCGGGAACAAGTCCGCTACGAAAACGGGAAAATCCCGGCGGATCTCTTCTCCCGGTACGATATTCCTTCTCCCGGGGAATTCCCGCCCATCTATGTCGATATTATCAGCAACGACACGGCCGCCCCCAAGGGCATAGGGGAGCTTCCCTTCTGCTGCGTCCCCGCGTCCTATGTGCAGGCGGTTTCCCAGGCCATGGATCACCCGTTTAACAAAATCCCCCTAAGCGCCAGGGACGTATGGGAAGCGGGAAACCTCGATAATCCCGATAACAATAAGGAGGAAACGTGACCATAGGCTTTATACTTAACGGCGAAGACGTGGTAATCCGAACCGACGCCGCACGCCGCCTCGTCGATGTGCTCCGGGGTACTTTCCGGCTTCTGGAGTCGAAAAGCGGGTGCAATATAGGAACCTGCGGGGGCTGCTCGGTTGTTTTTAACGGGCTGGTGGTAAAATCATGCCTTATCCCGGCTTTCAAAATCAGGGGGAGCGAGATAATCACCCTGGAGGGATTTTCACAGACCGACGAATATCAGGACATTGCCCAGGGCTTTGCCGAAGCGGGGGTTGAAACCTGCGGTTTTTGCAATGCCGGGAAGATCCTGGCCGCCGAAGCCCTGCTTTCCCGGAATCCCCGGCCCGCCAGGGACGAAATTCTCCCGGCTTTTCACGATGTAAAATGCCGCTGTACCGAGCCGGAAAGCCTTGTACAGGGAGTTCTGGCTATAACGGAAAAACGCCGGCGGAGGCTCTATGGGCGAAGCGCAAAATAAGCCGGTATTGAACCAGGTTTTTTTCCCTTCCAGCTTCCAGGAATTATTCTCCGCCTGGAGCCGTTTTCCCGAGGCCGTGCCCTTTGCCGGAGGCGCCGAACTCATCCGGGGCCAGGGGAAGCGGGTCCCCCTGCTCCCCGGAAACATCCTTTCCCTGGAAAAGCTGGAAGACCTCCGCCGTATTACCCGCACCGAACGGTACCTGGAGATAGGCGCCATGGTGCGGCTGAATGAAATCATCCGTCTCGGGAAGATAGTGCCCGAAGTCCTAACCAAGTGTCTCGCGGGCATAGCCGGCCCCCAACTCAGAAACATCGCCACCATAGGCGGGAACATCTGCAACCCCTCCCGCCGCTTCGACACCACCGCCCCCATGATAGCCCTGGACGCCCATTACGAACTGCGGAGCGCCCAGTCGGCCCGCTGGATTTCGGCAGCCCGGTTTTCGTCTTTCCCGGGTCCCACCGCTTTGGCCGCCCAAGAACTGCTCACCAGGATCAGGATTCCCCTGGAGCAGTGGAATTATTCTCTCTACCGCAAATTCAACACCCAGGGAAGCGGCGAGCCCGGCGGCGTCATGATCTTCATACTCAGGAACCAGAAAAACATCCTGGAAGATATACGGGTGGTCTTTTCTGATAATTCGGTATTCCGGGAAAAAAACAGCGAATCCATGCTTATAGGCAAAAAACTGCCCCTGGACCGCAAAGACGCCCTGTCGTTTATCGAACGCTGGAAAAGCTACCTGAACGTCGTGAAGGCTCCCGAAGAAAGGGGCGGCAAAGAGCGGGATTCTTTTGATTTTATAAGAGCCCAAATATTGAGTTTTATTAAAACGTCAATTATCGTCCTGGTATAGGCCAGGGCGGATTGAAATTAAAATGAAAATGAGATATGTTTTATTGAATAAAGCGGGTCTTTCCCAAAACTTCAGTTTTGGGAAAGCATCAACAATCCGGTCTAAATCGGTGGAGCGTGTTTCGGCCGCCCATGATGCTTTTGCCGGTCCAGCCTTCTGTTTTTTTTCCGGAATTCCCTTCCGGATGGTTTTCTTTTGCCTAAATTATATGCGACAGGTTATTGACACCGAATTTACGATCCTCGAAAGCGGTTTTTCCCCGGAAAGAACGGGAGCCGGCGGAAAGAGCGCATGAAAACCGAATTTTCTTTTAACTTCGGCGCTTTTCCTTCCAGGGTTGTCATCCGGGAGGAGCTTCCCGCTCTGGAAGAAATAGCCGGGGCCGGCTTTTCCGAAGGCGGAAAGGCCCTCCTGGTATGCGACGGCAACACCGAGGTTTTTGCCCGGGCTGTGGCGGGGAATAGCGCGGTTCCCCTCTGCGTTCTTCCCCCGGGAGAAAACTCCAAAACCTGGGCGTCCGCGGAGAGCGTCATCAGGGCCGCGAAGGAAGGGGGCCTCGGAAGAGACGGCGTCTTTATAGGCGTCGGCGGCGGGGTGGTAAGCGATCTTACGGCTTTCTGTGCTTCCGTATACATGAGGGGCGCTTCCCTCCGCCTGGTTTCCACCACCCTTTTGGGGATGGTAGACGCCGGCGTGGGGGGTAAAACCGGCTTCGACCTCCTGGGCATAAAAAACCTGACCGGCACCTTCTACCCCGCCGAGCTTGTCTGGATGCCTGTTTCCTGCCTGGACACCCTGCCCGAAAGGGAATGGAAGTCGGGCATAGCGGAACTGTTGAAAACCGCGATTCTTGAAGGCGGCGGCTTTTGGGATCTGGCTAAAACCTTAAAAGACAGCCGGAAAGCGCTGGCTTCCTGCATAGCCCGTTGCGCGGCCTTTAAGGGCCGCATAGTCGAGGCGGACCCCAGGGAAAGCGCCGGTTCAGGAGGCGGGAATACCAGGGCGGTCCTTAACCTCGGACATACCTTCGGCCATGCCCTGGAGGCAGCCGCCGGCTTGGGGGTCCTTACCCACGGAGAGGCCGTCGCCTGGGGCATGGTCCGTTCCTGCGAACTGGGCAGCGTCCTGGGCGTTACCCCCCGGGAGCGGGCCCTGGAAATCCAAAAAACCATCGCGGCTTTCGGATACGAAATCCGGGACCCCCATCCCCGCTGTAAAGACCCAGGGGTTTTTATGAAAGCCCTGGAGGGGGATAAAAAAAAGAAATCCGGAAAACTTCAATTCGTCGTTCCCGCCCGGCAGGGCGCTGAGTGTTTGGAGATCGGAACCTTTAGGGATTCCGAAAATTCTTCCGGCGAAGAATTAATACTGAGAATCATTAACGGAGAGTACCCCCTGTGAAAAACATTCTTCCCTTTATTGCGGCGTTATTTCTTGCCGGCCTCGCGGTCCAGGCACAGGAATCAGGCGGAACAGTTCCCGGCGCCGGTGACTCCCAGACCGTTTATGTTATTAGGAACATAAATTTCGACGTGGACGGCCGGAGCCGGCCCTTCGCCCTGATATATAACGGCGAATTCAAAGAAGGCGAACGCATACAGGGGAAAGAGGAGTTAGAACAATACATCTCCCGAAAAACCCAGCTTCTCATAAACCAGCGGGTTCTGGAAGAAGTAAGTATCGAGTACGCTCTGGGAGAGAGGGAAGGAGACGGAGCCGTAGCGGTTAATCTCCTCGTCCATGTAAAAGATACCTGGAACATCATCGCCCTCCCCTACCCCAAATACGATTCCAATGACGGCTTAAGCTTTACCATTAAGGCCAGGGACTATAACTTTTTTGGAACCATGAGCGCCCTCAGAGTAGATCTGGGTTACCGGCGTTATGAGACAGAGAACAATAATAGAGAATTGGTAAACAAAAACCGTTTTAATTTTGAATTCGATTCGGACATTCCCTTCAAGGTTTTCGGTTATAACTGGAACCTCAATTTCGATCATATTCTCTACTATACCATAGGAGATCCATTATACTACCAGAATGTTACCGGAATTTCTATGGAACTCCCGTTCAGAACCACCACCTTCACCTTCGGTTTTAACCAGTATTTAATTTTCAACGAGGAAAACAGCGACGAATCCAAGGAGCTTTACGGCCTGGGGGATTTTCTTGAAGGTCCCTACGCCGGAAGCGAAATGTACACCGCCTGGAAAATCCCCACCGGCCTGACGGTCGGCCGCTTCGGGGATCTCAGCTATACTCCCAGGGTCTCGGGAAGGGTCAATTACCGCGCGGGAGGATTGGACGAACCCCGGAAGCCCGTAAGCTCCTTCAGCCACTCCCTGGGGTTCGGCAAAGTTGATTGGATCGGGAACTACCGGAAAGGCCTTGAGGCTTCGGTAGGCAACGGCTACAGTTACTATTTTGGCCGTTCCGACGCGCCTTTTGTCATAAATCTTGACGCCGGCGGGACCGTCTACTGGCCCTTTACCAAGCTCATCGGCGTCTCCGCCAGGCTCAAGTACCGCCAGTGGTGGCAGCATTCCGACAGGATCAATGATACGGTTCCCTATTACAGCGGCGGGGATTTGCTCCGGGGGGTTGTCAACAGCCACCTCAGGGCAAAATATATGCTCTCCCTCAACCTGGACCTGCCTTTCCGAATTTTGCGGTTCTTCCCCTCCGAATGGTTCAACTATCCCCCGCTTCATTTATTTGATTTTGAGATGCATTTCTCTCCCTTTGTGGATCTGGCTTTGGCCGAAAGCCCCTACTACGATTACGGCGCCGAAACCCTGGACGGGCTCAAATTCTCCTTTAAGGACCTGATCATGACAAGCGGTTTTGAAGTTATCGTTTTTCCGGCCTTTTTCCGTAGCTTCTATGTACGGGGCAGCGTTGGATATAACATAAGCTATCTTGCGGATAGGAACAAAACCCCCGATTTAAAATGGGGATTTTTCCCCCAATGGAACGAAATATATATCGGTATAGGCCATCATTATTAAACCGGGTTTGTTTGCAGCATGAAATCAGTCTATTTGGGCATTACCGGGGATATTATCCATCCGGGAATCATCAATATCGTCAAGGAAGGCGCGGCCCTGGGGGAACTTACCATAGGGCTACTTACCGACTCGGCCATAGCCTCCCACAAGCGCATTCCCTTCCTGAGTTACGAACAGCGGAAATCGGTAGCCGAAAACCTCAAAGGCGTGTCCAGGGTGGTGGCCCAGGAAGACTGGAGTTATGTACCCAATCTCAGGCGGTACAGGCCGGATATCATTATCCACGGAGATGACTGGAAACACGGGCCTTTATCCAGAGAGCGGGACGATGTATTCGCGGTAATGAAGGAGCTGGGCGGCGAGGTGGTGGAAATCCCCTATACCAAAGGGATCACGTCGACCCTCCTGAGCGAAGCCCAGCGTTCCATAGGCACCACCCCCAACATCAGGCTCAGCGCCCTGCGCCGCCTCCTGGAGGTAAAGCCCGTCATCAGGATCATGGAAGCCCACTCGGGCCTTTCGGGGCTTATCGTGGAAAACCTGGAGCTGACCAAAGAGGACGAAGTCCGCCGCTTTGACGGTATGTGGGCTTCGAGCCTCACCGATTCGGTCAGCAAGGGCAAGCCCGATATTGAGGCGGTGGATCTTACCACCAGGCTTCACGGCCTCACGGATATTCTTGAATGTACCACCAAGCCCATTATCTTCGACGGGGATACCGGAGGCTTGAGCGAGCATTTTGTGTTTACCGTCCGTACCCTGGAACGAAACGGAATTTCGGCGGTCATAATCGAAGACAAGATGGGGCTCAAAAAAAATTCCCTTTTCGGCACCGAGGTAAACCAGGAAATGGCCCCCATCCCCGTGTTCTGCGAAAAGATAAGCGCCGGAAAAAAGGCCCAGATAACCAAAGATTTCATGATCTTTGCCCGTCTGGAAAGCCTCATAGCGGGGCTCCCTGTCTCCGACGCCCTGGTCCGGGCCGACGCCTATGTAGAGGCCGGCGTAGACGGCGTCATGATCCACAGCAAGGAAAAAACCGGCGCGGATATAAAGGAATTCTGCGAAAGCTTCCACGCCAAATATCCCGGCATTCCCATCGTGCTGGTCCCGACCACCTACAACCAGTTTACCGAAAGCGAATTCGCCTCCTGGGGAGCCCGGATCATTATTTACGCCAACCACCTGCTCCGGGCTTCTTATCCGGCCATGGTAAAAGCGGCGGAATCTATACTGGAAAACGGCCGTTCCCTGGAAGCCGATGCTCTTTGTATGCCCATAAAGCAGATTCTGGAACTCATCCCCGGAGGGAAATAGTTTAAGCGCCGATGATAAAACCGGAATTTTTCTATACCAATTTAATTAACAACGGCGTGAATTTTTTTACGGGAGTTCCCGATTCCCTCCTTAAAAGTTTCTGCGCCTACATAAGCGATCACGCCGGTGAGGAAAACCATATCATCGCCGCCAACGAAGGCGGGGCCGTTGCCCTGGCTTCAGGCTGCCATTTGGCCACGGGAAAAATCCCCCTGGTGTATATGCAGAACTCCGGTACCGGCAACGCGGCGAACCCCCTCCTCTCCCTGGCCGACGGGGATGTTTACGGCATCCCCCTCATACTCCTCATAGGGTGGCGGGGGGAACCGGCCTTCCATGACGAACCCCAGCATGTCAAGCAGGGCAAGGTTACCTGCGCCCTTCTTGAAGCCATGGGGATCCCCTTCGCCGTCATGTCCGATGACGAAACGGAGCTTGAAAAACAGATGAACGCCTGCTATGCCTGCCTTAAAGAGAACAATTCCCCCTATGCCCTGGTGGCCCGCAAAGATACCTTTGCTCCCTATGCCCTGCAAAAAGTCGAACAAAACCAGGGCGAAATGAGCCGGGAAGAGGCGATTGAGGAGATCCTCAAGGGTTCAAGCCCCCAGGGAATTTATTTTTCCACCACCGGCATGGCTTCCCGGGAACTCTACGAGATCCGCGAAAGACTGGGCCAGGGCCACGGCAGGGATTTCCTCACCGTCGGTTCCATGGGCCACGCCTCCCAGATTGCCCTGGGAGCGGCCCTTTACAAACCCGATCTAGTCGTCACCTGCCTGGACGGAGACGGAGCGGCTCTCATGCACCTGGGGAGCCTGGGCATCATCGGGAGCCGGAAGCCCCGAAACTTCCGCCACATAATCCTCAACAACGGCGCCCACGATTCGGTAGGGGGCCAGCCAACCGTAGGCTTCAAAGTTGATTTTGCCGCCATA
>JAISRW010000069.1 GCA_031273405.1 Treponema sp. | reverse complement strand
GAGGAGCAGGAGAGGGTCTTTGATCCCGCCCCGGCGGGAAAAACCAAGATGATCGTCTCCACCAACATCGCCGAAACGTCGGTGACCATAGACGGGATCACCGCGGTTATCGATTCGGGACTTTCCAAGCTCAACTACTACAACCCCCAGACCTTTACCTCCAGCCTCATCGAAGCCCCCGTTTCCAAGGCCTCGGCTAACCAGCGCAAGGGCCGGGCGGGCCGCACCAGGGAAGGGGTCTGCTACCGCCTCTACGCCCGGAAGGATTTTGAAAACCGCATCCTCTTTACCACCGAGGAAATTTACCGTACCGATCTGTCCGAAGTAGTGCTCCGCATGGCGGATCTGGGCATCACCGCCTTTGAGGAATTCGACTTTATTTCCCCGCCGAACCGGGAGGGCCTCATGGCCGCCATCGAAACCCTGAATCTCCTCGACGCCCTGGAAAGCGACAGGACCCTCTCCAAGATCGGCAAGCTCATGACCGAATTCCCCCTGCCTCCCCGCCAGTCCAGGATCATCGTGGAGGCGGTTTTAAAATACCCCGATGTGATCGAGGAGACGATCATTGCCGCCGCTTTTCTTTCCACCCAGAGCCCCTACATACTCCCCCCGGGCGAGGAGACCGACGCCCGCCAAGCCCACCACCGTTTCCGGGACCCCGGCGGCGATTTTGTTTCCTACCTTAAGCTGTACCGGGCCTATACGGAATCAACGGCTAAACAGAAGTTCTGCGAAAAGAACTATCTGGACGAGAGGGCCATGGCGGAAATCGCCAATGTGGCGGAGCAGCTCGGACAGATCCTTTCGGATTTAAAGATCCCCATCCTTTCGGGAGGTTCCGCCGAGGATTATCTCTGCGCCGTGGCCAGGGGGCTCATTCAGTTTGTCTGCGTCAGAAGCGGCCGGGAGATCTACCGGAGCCTTACCGCGGACAGGATACTCATCCACCCCGGCTCGGTGATGTTCAGGATGGACCCGGAGTACATTGTGGCCGGCGAAATCGTCAAAACTACCAGAATGTACGCCATGTCGGTAAGCCCCCTCTCGCGGCGGGCGGTGGAAAGAATAAACCCCGAAATATTCAAAACCTTCGCCCGCCTTTCCCGGAGCGCCGGGGAAGAGAGGAAACCACCCGAAGAAAGGCCCGGCAGGCCCAGGGATTTTACCAACCATGTCAAAATCGGCAGCGAAGTCTTTGAGATTGAAACGGTCAAGGGCAGGAAAGAGGTAAAGCTCCCCTGGGAAAAACTCGCTAAAGTGAGGAATGAAATAAAGGCCGAAACCGCCTCTTTCTACAAGGGCCTGCGGGGCGCCGTCATCGTGAAGGGCCGCTACTCCCTCCTGGCGGGAGAAAAGCTCTCCCTCATACTCACCCTGGCGCCGGTCCTGGAGCCGGAAGAAGCCTGGCAAAAGAAGAGTCCCTCCCGGAGAAATTTCAACTCCCGTGAGAACCTGGACGAACTTTTGGCCGAGCTTCCCCGGCTGGTAACCGTAGCCCTGAGCAAGGCCAAAAAAGAGCTGGGCTTTATCTGCCTCTTTACCGACGGAAACGAGAACTACTGGATGAAATGTTCCCGCGGTTTTCACACCGCCCTTAACGAAAGCCTCGCAAGCCTTGAGACCCTCATCGACGAACTGGGGGACGAGGTGGACGTGGAGAAAAAGCACGTGGTAAACCAGAGCTACAGGCGCCTCTCGGATCTTTTGGGCTAGGAGCCTGTCGCACTTGTGGATTTTGCGTCATGAATGACGCAAAAATCCCGATTTTCGGGGCTCCTTTGGGAGTTTGCAGGGTAGAAAACCGCCTGCAAGGCGGTTGCGGACCTTCGGTCCGATTTACCTTCCAAACTCCCAAAGCAGCCCTGAAAATCCACAAGTGCAACAGGCTGCTAGGGCTGAATAGTTACGAAAGCGAACGCGATGACCCCGGAGAATTGCCGGGTTAAACTTGACCCTCGATTTAAGGTATGATTACATATATCCAAGGGGCCGAACCTTCGGCTCGGCGGGGCATTAAGCCCCAATGTCACCAAAACAGGAGTACAATTTATGTCCGATGTATCGAAGGAATATCAGGGTAAAGCAACCATGGAAAAAATCACCTCCCTGGCGAAACGGCGGGGGTTCGTGTTTCAATCCTCCGAAATCTACGGCGGCCAGAACGGCGCCTGGGATTACGGCCCCCTGGGGGTGGAGCTTAAGAACCGTATCGCCCGGAACTGGTGGAAAGAAATGACCCAGCTCCATGATGATATCGTGGGCCTCGACGCGGCGATCCTCATGCACCCCCGGACCTGGGAGGCCTCGGGGCATGTGGAGAATTTCACCGACCCCCTGGCGGACTGCAAGAAGTGCAAGGCCCGGTTCCGGGCGGATCAGATACCTCCGGAGAACTTGGCCCAAAAAAAATGCCCCGAATGCGGCGGGGAGCTCACGGACACCCGGAAATTCAACCTCATGTTCAAAACCCACATCGGCCCCGCGGAAGACAGCTCCAGCATCATCTATCTGCGCCCCGAAACGGCCCAGGGGATTTATGTCAACTACAAGAACATTATCCAATCCAACAGAATGAAAATCCCCTTCGGCATTGCCCAGATCGGCAAAGCCTTTAGAAACGAAATCGTCACCAAGAACTTCATCTTCAGGACCTGCGAATTCGAACAGATGGAAATGCAGTTTTTTGTAAAGCCGGGAACCGACGAAGAATGGTTCAACCAATGGAAGAAGCGCCGCTGGGCCTACTACGAAAAATTGGGCGTCAGGATGGACAGCCTTCGCTGGCACCAGCACGGCCCCGGCGAACTCGCCCACTACGCCAAGGACGCTTATGACATCGAATACCTTTTCCCCATGGGTTGGAGGGAACTCGAGGGCATCCACAATCGTTCCAATTATGATCTTTCCCGGCATACCCGGTTTTCGGGGAAGGATCTCCAGTATATCGAACAGGAAACCAACGAGCGGTACATTCCTTTCATCATCGAAACTTCCGCCGGCCTTACCCGGACCCTCCTGATGATCCTTTGCGACGCCTATGACGAGGAGAAGGTGGCCGATAAAGGCAATGAGGATGATTGGCGCACGGTGCTGCGCTTCCACCCCGCGGTGGCGCCCGTCACCGCAGCCGTCCTCCCGCTGATGAAGAAAGACGGCCTTGCCGAGGCTGCCAAGGACATACGGGCGGAGCTCAAAGAAGATTTCGCCGTCGACTACGATCAGGCCGGAGCCATAGGCCGCCGCTACCGGCGTCAGGACGAGGCAGGCACCCCCTTCTGCGTCACCGTCGACTACGAGACCAAAGACAACGGCACGGTTACCCTCCGCTTCCGGGATTCCATGGAGCAGGTTCGGGTGCACAAAAACGAACTAACCACGCGATTGCGCCAGGAGATAAAATCGTATAAACGGACGAAATAGGGGCGGAAGCTCACGGTATCCTTGAAAAACGCGGTTTCGTCGAACCATCGAACCGAAAGTTCGCGGTTCGCGCTAACCGAGTTTTGGGAAGAGATCCTTCTTCTTGTACCGGCCCGGAATCTCCAGTATAATTGCCTGTCTGTGCTGCGGACACATTATTGGCAGGAGTGACGCGATGTCGATCCGTATTAAGGCCGTCCTGATTATCGTCTCCATTGTGGCGCTGATTACCGCTTCCAGCATGGTCATAAGCATGTACTTCAGCAGCCGGCATCTTGTAGAGACCATAGAAGGTGATATGGCCGTGGTAAGCCGGATAGCGGTCAAACTGATTTCCACCAACCTGAGACTGCTCAAGACCGAGACCGATGTGGCCGCGGAAGCTGCGCTGGCCGCCGCGGTGGACGACGCCGTGTCCAGGAGGGAGCAGGCGCTGCCGGCGGTACTGGCAGAACAGGCCCGGCTCCATAACTTCCTTGCCCTTACGGTTCTGGGCAGCCGGGAGGTAATCGCCTCTTGGGGAGAATACGCGCCGGGGAGGGATTTTATCGGGAGTCCCTACGCCCGGCGGGCCTTTATCGGGGAACGGGTCATCACCACTACCACTCTGGCCCCCGACGGCCGTCTGCTTATCAGAATCTGCGTACCCATGGGGTCCCGTATCCTGGTCGCTACCCTGCCGGGGATGATCCTTTCTGATATTATCTCCGAATTCAGGATATGGAACACCGGCAATATCCTGCTGCTGGACGGAGAAGGAATCATTATCGCCAATATCCGCCCCGCCCTGGTCAATGAACGGCGCGTCCTGACGGATGTGGTAGACCGGGATCCGAAAACCGGCGGCCTCGGCCCCTTCTTTGCGGCCTACGGCCCGGGAAAAACCGGCACGGGAATCTACAGCTTCGGAGGGGTTCCCCGGGTCGGCGCCTATACCCCGGTAAGCGGTTCCGACGACTGGATGCTGATAGTGGCCGCCCCTATCGAAGAGAGCCCGGGAAACCGGACTTCCCTGAGCCTCCTCGTTTCCGCGGCGGTATTCATGGGCCTGGGAATCCTGGCGGCCTCCATAGCCGGCAGGGTGATTGCCTATCCCTTTGCCCGGATCCAGGAACAGAACGCGCACCTGGCGGAACTCAGGGTGACCGCGGAAAACGCCAGCCGGGCAAAGAGCGACTTCCTCTCCAACATGAGCCACGAGATGCGGACCCCCCTGAACGCCATCATCGGCATGACTTCCATAGCCAGATCCTCCCCGGACATGGAACGGAAGGATTACTGCCTGACCAAGATAGAAGACGCTTCCGCCCACCTTTTGGGGGTTATCAACGATATTCTGGATATGTCCAAGATCGAAGCCAACAAGCTGGAGCTTTCGCCTGAAACCTTCAACTTCGAGAAGATGCTGCAAAAAGTAGTCAACGTCATCAATTTCAAAATCGATCAGAAACGCCAGCGTTTCATCGTCCGGCTGGACAAGGATATCCCTCTCATGCTGACAGGGGACGATCAGCGCATCGCCCAGGTGATCGCCAACCTCCTTTCCAATGCGGTAAAATTTACCCCCGAAGAGGGTTCCATCCGCCTGGATACCCGCCTCCTGGAAGAGCGCCAAGGGGTCTGTACCATCAGGATCTCCGTAAGCGATACGGGGATAGGGATCACGGCGGAACAGCAGGCCAAGCTTTTCAGTTCCTTTGCCCAGGCCGAAAGTAGCACCTCCCGAAAGTTCGGCGGCACCGGCCTGGGCCTGGCCATTTCAAAACGCCTCGTGGAGATGATGAAGGGCCGCATATGGCTGGAGTCTGAGGCCGGCAAGGGTTCAACCTTTTCCTTTACCATCCAGGCTGAACGGGCCGGCGGGGGAGAAGAAGCCCTCCGCGTATCCGCGCCGGATCGGAGCGCCCTGCGGATTCTGGCGGTAGACGACGATCCTGAGGTGCTGGAATATTTCGCCGAGATTGCCGGCCGTTACGGCTTCCCCTGCGATCTCGCCGCCGGGGGGGAGGAAGCCTGCGCCCTGGTCGAAAAGAACGGCCCCTATCCCCTCTGCTTTATCGACTGGAGGATGCCGGGGATGGACGGCATCGAGCTTGCCCGGCGCATAAAGTCTGCCGCCGGTTCAAATTCCCTCATCATCATGATATCCGCCGCCGAGTGGAGCGTGATCGAAGCGGAGGCGAAAGAGGCCGGGGTGGATAAGTTCCTGGCAAAGCCCCTGTTCCCCTCGGCGGTCGTGGATTATATCAACCGGCACCTCGAAACCGGCCATTACCGCCAACTGGAGAGGGCCGGCGAGGACAGCGGGGGATGTTTCGCGGGCCGCCGCATACTCCTGGCCGAAGACGTAAAGATAAACCAGGAAATTGTTCTCGCCCTGCTGGAACCCACGGGGCTGGAAATAGACTGCGCCGATAACGGTAAAGAAGCCGTGGAGCGTTTCAGCGCGGCCCCGGAAAAATACGATATGATCTTCATGGATGTCCAGATGCCGGAGATGGACGGCTACGAGGCCACCCGCACAATCAGGGAATTTGAAAAAAAGCGGCAAGCCGCAGCAATGGGATTATCGGAACCTCCGAAAGGGATTTCGATAATCGCAATGACCGCCAATGTCTTCCGGGAGGATATTGAAAAATGCCTCGCCTGCGGCATGGACGGCCATGTAGGCAAACCCATAGACATCAACGAGGTGATGGATCGCCTGCGCCGCTTCCTCCCCGCGGATCCCCCGGATGGAAAGCGGATTTAACCGTTATGCGCCGGCCCTGGGGGAGATTGAAAAAAAAGGGGGCCTGTTATATACTGTAAGACAGAATTGTTGTGTTCCGGCAAATTTTTCGAGGAGGACTATCTTGGCCCAAAGTAACGAAACCGTTTACGCTGGTTTTGAGGAAATGCGGGAATTTATGCGCTTGGCTTTTATCGCCGCCGGGGTTCCCGGCGAGGACGCGGCGATCTGCGCGGATGTGCTTATCGAATCGGACAAGCGGGGTATTGATTCCCACGGGGTGGGCCGCTTAAAACCCATTTATCTTGACCGCATCAAAGAGGGGATTCAGTTTGTAAAAACAAATTTTGAGATTCTCCGGGAAACCCCGTCAACGGCGGTGGTGGACGGTCATGACGGCATGGGTCATGTTATAGCCGTCAGATCCATGAAGACGGCGATTGAGAAGGCCAAAAAATGCGGCCTCGGCATGGTAGCGGTGAGGAATTCCACCCACTACGGCATTGCCGGTTACTACGCCCTCATGGCGGCTAAAGAAAACATGATCTGCTTTACCGGAACCAACGCCCGGCCTTCCATAGCCCCCACCTTCGGGGTGGAGAACATGCTGGGGACCAACCCCCTCACCATAGGCTTCCCCACCGACGAGGATTTCCCCTTTGTCATCGACTGCGCCACTTCCATCACCCAGCGGGGCAAGATCGAGCACTATGCCCGTATCAACAAGACCATGCCCTCGGGCTGGGTCATCGATGGAAAGGGCAGCGCCGTTACGGACCCCAACGTCGCCCTCAAGGGCCTTGTGGCGGGAACCTGCGCCCTGACCCCCGTAGGCGGCATCGGGGACGAGCTCGCGGGCTATAAGGGCTACGGCTGGGCCACGGTCGTGGAAGTACTGTCCGCCGCCCTCCAGGGAGGCTCTTTCCTCAAAACCCTCACCGGCATTAATCCCGACGGCAGCCACAGGCCCTATCATCTTGGTCACTGGTTTCTCGCCATCGACATCAACGCCTTTACCGATCCGGCGGCCTTCAAAAAAACCGCCGGGGATATTCTCCGGGAACTGAGGGCCTCCAAAAAAGCCGAGGGCCAAAGCCGGATCTATACCGCCGGCGAGAAGGAATACTTGGCTTTCCTGGAACGCGGCAAAACCGGGATTCCCCTCAACCCGGCGGTACGTAAATCCCTGGAAGACGCCCGGGATCAGTGGAACGTAAAATACACCTTCCCCTGGGAAAAGTAAAGAAATAACCACGGACCACACAGACCTCACAGACAGATCCACGGACTAATTGAAGAATTCTAGGAGCCTGTGGGACTTGTAGGTTTTTTGCTCTACACCCCGTGGGTTTCGAGCAAAAAACCTGCGATAAATGGGCTCCTTACGGAGTTTGCAGGGTAAATCGAACCATAGGTTCGCAATCGCTCTTGCAAGCGATTTTTTTAATCAAGGGGGCAAAGCCCCACAAACTCCTAGATAATTTTTTCTTTATGTCCGTGAGGTCAGTGGTTAAATTTCTTCTTCGTGCGTAACTTGAGTTAAGAATCCAGCAGTTCCGGAAGCAGGCCGGTTTCGTATACACCGTCCAGAATCGTATAGCGCTTGCGGATCATCTGGGCTTTAAGGGCCGCCTCTTTAAGGGCCTTCTTTTCAAGACCGAAGTCGGCCGCCGAAACAGGGCAGCCGGCTTTTTTAAAATCAGCGATGACTTTATCTTTTCCTCCCACCCTTTGGGCAAAGAAAGCTTTTAATTCAGGAATGAGGGGGATGAGCCTTTCGAGCCGGGCGGCCAGGGCCTTATCGTCGAGCCATTTTGTTTTACAGGCTTCTTCGATGGGCTTCCTGATTTTTGGGTCCGGGAAAAACCGGTTTATGGCGGCCAGCCTTTCTTCCCAGGATTCCCGGCGTTTAAGGCAGGCTTCCACCGTGAGGGAGGGCCCCTGTTCAAAGAAGGCCTCCATCAGCGAGGCCGAGGCAACGGTTCCGACGGCAACCTTAAAGCCGTGGGACCAGGGAACCCCGTCGGGCCGGGAAAGGTGCTCCATCTCCCATACGTGGCTTACAAGATGTTCCGCCCCGGAAGCGGGCCGTGAATCCTGATAGACCTGCATGGCAATCCCCGTCATGGTGAGCCCTTTGAAAAGATCCGAAAACGCCGAAGAGCCGCCGGCCTTGAGCTTCTCCGGAGACTCAACCCAGGAAGGCAGATCCTTCTGAACCAGATCCCAGGAAATTTGATGGACGGCCTCTATGCCCAGCCTGTCAGCCAAAAGCCAATCCACCCCGGCCGGCAGCTTGGCGTACAGATCCCCGTAGCCCGAGGCGGTCAT
>JAISRW010000064.1 GCA_031273405.1 Treponema sp. | reverse complement strand
CTCGGGCTCCTCGTCTTCCTCTGCCTCACGGAAAAAAACCGCCTCAAGCCCTGGGCAATGAAGAACTACGCCGAAGAGATACGGAACGGGGAATTTTTGAGCCCCGCCGGAGCCGCCCGTTTCGGCCTCTTTTCCGGGGCGGTCTGGATCTTTGCCGCCGGCCTCTTCGGTCTGCTGGGTTTTCTCATAGGCTTTAAATTTTCCTGGATCGTCTTCGTATTCGCCCTGGCGGCCCAGCTTGTGATTCAGGCGTTCATGTACAAAGAGAAAAGCCCTTCCCCTTCCGTGGATCGGGATAAGAAAGGATTATAAGGAAACAACTATGAAAAACCGTATCGTATTTATGCTTTTGATAACCCTCGTGTTTTCAACCGGTCTTTGGGCCCAGGGTTCAGGCCAGGATTTCTTTAAAACCATCGGCCTTGTTTACACCATATCCACTGCTCACGGGGACAACAAATCTGTCACCCAGTCTATGGGGCTCACCGCCAATTTTTTTGTTTTTTCCAACGAAAATTTGGGCTACTACATAAATCCCGGTATAGGATTGAGGATGAAACAGGGCGCTCAAGATTTGGAGAATATGGATATGTATTTTGGCGCGGTCTTTGGACCGGCCTTCCGCATCCACGACGGCGGCAAGGTCGATATCCTCGCCGGGATAGGCCCGGATATTTTGTGTATCGTACATCTTGGTGAATTTGCGAATGAAACGTTTAATAGCACAAAAACATCCCTTGGCATAGGATTGGGAGGCAGCATTGAGGGAAGGCTGAAGTTGTACAATAACATTGCCTTTACCGGGGGAATACTGATGAAGTACAACTTTGCGCCCTATCAGGAAGACAGAACCTTTATCGCCAGTCCCTACATTGGGGTTGGTTTTTAAGCTTCGGAAGACGGACCGGAAACGGTTTACCCGGAGTCTGAAAGCGTCGGACCGGAGGTCCGCAGCGGCGTGGTGCCGGGAACACCGGAGGCTCTCCAAGCGGGAACAGCACGAAGCGATAGCGCGGAAGCTTCAGGACACTATGCGTACTACGGAATAACGCTTAACTTTGACAGCATAGCGGAGTACAGCTTGAAAGTCCGTAGGATATGGTTTAAGCGGCTGAACCGTCTGTCGGCACAAAGAGACAGGACGTGGACACAATTCAACGAGTATCTGCGAAACCATCCCTTACCGTCACCGAAGATCGTACACTCGTATTGCTAAGCGAATCTTTTTCCGGAGGAACCGGATGCCGCAGACCTGCGGTCCGAAAATTGGGCAGGTCCGGGTCTGTGGGAGCTCCGGGTGGCTAACTGCCCGGTTCTACCCGCCAAGTCGAATCGAACCGCGAACCGAGAACATTCTGTTCGATGGTTCGATCGTTCGCAGTCGAATAAGGGAAGTAAAAGAAGGAAAAATCGTGGTATTTCCTTCTTTAAATATTTCAAATCCTGTGAATTGAGGCTTTCCCAAAACTGAAGTTTTGGGAAAGCAACCTTAAATTTTACATGAAAAGCGGGCCGGACTTTAGTCCGATTAGACCGCTTTTTCGGAAGCTTTTCCCATCGAACCGGAGGTTCGCACTAACCGAGTTTTGGGAAAAGCTCAATTACCTGGATATAACAAGGTAAAAGCTGGGCTTCCAGCAAAAACTTCTTCGACTGCGAACCATCGAACCGAAGGTTCGCGGTTCGATTCGACTTGGCGGTTAGAAATTCTTATTTTTAATTACCGGCGCGATGAGCCGGATTGCCGGTGCGGCGCGGCGAACCCAGGGATGACCGACACCGTTTTGAGCTCTCCCCTTTTACCCCTCTCCCCTATTACCTATCCGTGCGGTTAGTGGTTGAATTTCTTCCGGTACTTTCCTAGGAGTTTGTTGCGCTTCGCGCATGAAATCTGAAAAATCGCCGATTAGGCGATTTTTTACCCTGCAAACTCCCAAAGCAGCCCCGAAAATCGTGGTTTTTATGACTTTTTTTTTTGCTAAAAAAGTCATAAAAACCTACAAGTACAACAGGCTGCTGGCAGTGCGCCTTTATTTGGGTTAGATTTTCGATTAGGCAACGCGCGGCCTTTACAATCGTTCCTCTAGCTGATAAAATTTTAGGGTGTATATGAGTTTTCATCAAAAGGTTTTTCTTTTTTCAGGGCTCCTGCTCATGGCAGCCGGTTTTTCCGGCGTTTATGCCGGGGGGAATTCTGAAAAAAACAAGCCTGTCTTTCTTCCCCTGGAGACGCCCCGGGCGGCCGTACCCGGCGGCGCCGCTGAATCGGCCCCGGAGATCCCGGCGCCTATCGAGCCTGCCTCTCCCCAGGAACGTCCCGGCAGCCGGGGCGAGGAGGTTATGCGGGCTTTGGCCGCCGCTTACCCGGACAGGATAGGGCCGGCGGAATTCCGCGGCGGCGACTGGGCGGTCCCCCTGAGGGGGGTCTGGTTTTATTACGCCGACGGCAGGCTTCTCCCGGAGGAGCTGCGGGAAAAGGCGGAGGAATACGATCCCCAGCCCTTTTATACCTATCCCGGGGAACTCCCCTCGTGGAAGGCTCCCACCCCGGAAGACTCCCAGCGCATGCGGGACATGATGGAGCGGAGGCGTCTTCGTCCGGCCAAACGGTCCCAGCGGTTCTTTGACGAACTCTGGCGGGCCCATAGCAGGGACGAATCCTGGGACCGGGTCAAGCAGATCCGTTTCCTCGGGCATGCCGTGCTGGTTCACTATTCCATCCTCGAAGAATTAAGCCTGGTGGAAGAACAGATTTTAAACGAAGCCAAAACCAATGCCGCGGTCAAGCAGTGGATCGAAGGCATCAAATCCGTAGAAGGGTGGAACTGGCGGGACATCGCGGCCACCGTGAGCCGGAGCTTTCACTCTTACGGCGCGGCCATTGATATCCTGCCCAAATCCTATGGCGGCGCCGCGACCTACTGGCAGTGGAGCGCCCGGACCAATCCTGAATGGTGGACGATTCCCTATTCCCGGCGCTTTCATCCTCCCCAGGAGGTAATCGAAATTTTTGAATCCTTCGGCTTTATCTGGGGCGGCAAATGGACGACCTATGATACCATGCATTTCGAATACCGCCCTGAAATCTTTTTCTTCAGCCATCTCCCTCTGTCGGAGTTCCGCTAGGAGCCTGTTGCCCTGTGGGGAAGCTGCGTGATCTTGACAAAGGGCCTCCTGTTTTATAGGCTTTACATATGGGGCGGCGTCATTCTCCTCTCTTATCTTCCATTCTGGTCAGATTTCTGGCGGGTCTCACGGTAATCTTGTCGGTGATTATCGGGATAGGCCTGGGGTTTTCGCTGGCGGAAATCTCAAATATCAAAAATCAGGAAAATTTCGTGGTGTTTGCCCCTGCCCTGCCCACCAAGATCCTGGATATAAACGGGACCCTGGTGACGGAATTTTCCGCCGATGAAAAGCGGGAACTGGTTTCCTTGAAAGACCTGCCCGCGCATCTTATCCACGCGGTGTTGGCCCGGGAAGATCCGGACTTTTATAACCACAAGGGGTTCAGCGTCCGGGGCATTGCCCGGGCGGCGGCGGGCCAGATCATAGGGAAGAACTGGGGAGGAGGTTCCACCATCACCCAGCAGGTGGCGGGGACCCTCTATACCGACCGGCGCGAGAAGACCATTTCCCGGAAGATTCGGGAACTCTGGTGGGCCTTCCAGATGGAAAGAAGGTACACCAAAAACGAAATTCTCGAAATTTACCTTAATTATATGATCATGGGCCCCGGGGTTTACGGGGTAGAAGCGGCAAGCCAGTATTTTTTCGGCCGCAGCGCCCGGGAAATCAGCCTTGCCGAGGCGGCGATTCTGGTAATTCAGCTCTCAAGCCCTACCCGGTACAATCCCCTGAATAACCCCAACGACGCCATGAACCGCCAGCGGGCGGTGCTGGATCGCATGATAGAGCTGGGCTATACCACCAGGGAAGAGGCCGACGAATCCTTTGACCGTTACTGGGCCAATTACGATTATACCAGGGCTTCCACCTCGGCCTATTACAACCGCGAAGACGCCGCCCCCTGGTTCAGCGAATACGTGCGCCGGGAACTGGACGGCATGATGTACGGGGCCATGGACTACTACCGGGACGGGTATACGGTACACACTACCCTGGATCTCAAGCACCAGGAAGCGGCCGTCAAGTTTATGGAACAGGGGCTTAAAAAAGCCAACACCGAATATGCCAGATCCTCAAGGACCAGCAATGTTCAGGCCGAGCGCACCTATATTCCCGTTATTGACCTTCTTGCCCTCAGTTTCGATCTCCGGTCTATTCACGCAACTTCCCATTCCCAAAACGAGGAGAAGGCCCTGGCCCGGTATACCAAGCTGGTGAACCCCATTGTGGACTTGGCGGCCATGGCCTTCGGCGTTTCGGATCTGAAGCCCCTGACCGGCACCGGGTTTACGGCCCTCAAAACCAGCACGGAACAGAATGTGGTGGAAGGCGCCTTGATAACCATAGAAAACGAGACCGGCTATATCACCGCCATCATCGGGGGTTCCAAATACGACGAATCCAACCAGCTCATCAGGGCGACCCAGGGCAACCTCCAGCCGGGAAGTTCCTTTAAACCCCTCTATTATTCGGCGGCCATAGATTCCCGAAAGTTTACCCCCTCTACCTTGATCAACGACGTCCCCATTGTTTTCCACAACGAAGACGGGACCCCTTATCTTCCCCTTAATTTCAGGGGCGTATGGAAGGGGACGGTGCTGCTCTACGACGCCCTGGCCCAGTCCATGAACGTGCCCTCCCTCAAGGTCCTGGACGCCGTAGGTTTCGACGCCGCCATAGACAGGGCGTCCAATCTCCTGGGCTATACGGACCCGGACCAGATCCGGCGGATCTTCCCCAGGGTCTATCCCTTGGGGCTGGGCATTATCTCCACCTCCCCGCTGCGCATGGCCAGGGCTTTTTCCGTCTTCGCCAACCAGGGCCGGGACGTAACGCCCATGGCGATACGCTCGGTGGAAGACCGGAACGGCCGGGTGGCCCTGGACCCCGAACGGGAGATTAGGTTGAAACAGCGCCAGGCGGCCATCCAGGTTATAAGCCCCCAGAACGCCTATATCATGACCAGTATGCTCAAAAAAACCGTAGAGATCGGAACCCTCGCGTCGCCTGTGGGTTACGGTTCCAAGCTTACCTTTAAAGACGGGAACGGGAAGAACTTTAGAATGCCCATGGCGGGTAAAACCGGAACCCCCCAGAACTGGTCCGACGCCTGGACCGTGGGGTATTCGCCCTATTATACCACCGCCGTCTGGTTCGGCTTTGACAGGCCCGGAAATTCCCTGGGGGTCAACCTCACGGGGGCCACCCTGGCGGGACCGGTCTGGGCCGATTATATGCGGGAGATCCACCAGGGACTCCCCTTCAAGGACTTTGTCCGTCCCAATTCGGGGCTGATCGATGTAACGGTCTGCGCCAAATCGGGGCTCCTCAGAACCCCCTCCTGCAACCAGGGCGAAGTAACCCTCACCTTCCTGGAGGGGACCCAGCCGGTGCTTTACTGCGATGTCCACGGGAACGCCGGTTCCGTCGAGATGAACCTTGAACGGCTCAGGCTCAACGCCGTTTCTATGGACGATTCGGGTCTTCTTAAGGATCTTGCCATGCCTACCCTGCCCCGGGAATTCTTAAACGACACCCAGCCAAACAGGCGGGATACCGGGCGGAATTCCAACGCGGGCAGGGCTTCTCCGGTCAGGACTCCCGCGTCCCGGGCCAACCCTCCGGCGCTGGTCCCCGAAGAAAGCCCTGAAGCGGATTCAAGCGGCGGCGAGGATCTTCCAGCCTTCGGTATTGAACTGCCTGCTTACAACCCCTTGCTTGAATGAGAATAAGGAAAATATGCAGGTTCCCATTAAAGAAATAAAAGTTAAACGAAGAATCCGTAAAGATCCGGGAGATATAGAAATCCTGGCTGAAAGTCTTAAAGCCTTCGGGCAGATCAACCCCATAGTCATAACCCCGAAAAATGTTCTCATCGCCGGGCAGCGCAGGCTGGAAGCCGCCAAAGCCCTGGGCTGGAGGACCATCAACGCGGTAATCGTAGAATTTCCCGACCCTGTTTCCAAACTGGAATACGAAGTGGAAGAAAACATCCAGCGCCGGGATTTTACCCCCCAGGAGGTGGCGGAGGCTACACGGAGAATTTACCGGCTTAAAAACCCCGGTTTCTTCCGCCGCATACTCAACGCTATCATCCGCTTCTTTAAGCGGCTTTTTGGCATTGAGGATTAGACCCCGCGATACCAGGTTTACAGAAACTCAAAAAACCCTTATTATCGAGCTTGTCCCAAAACTCGGTCGGTGGAACCTCCGGTTCGATAGGACAAGCTTCCGAAAAAGCGGCCTAATCGGACTAAAGTCCGGCCCGCTTTTTCATTTAAATTTAAAGTTGTTTTCCCAAAACTGAAATTTTGGGAAAGCCTTTATCCAAAGATGTTTTGAAGATCCAACTTGGGGAAGGCATAGGGTGAAAAATGTACTAAATATTTTCCGCCTCAAAATTGAACAGACTATTAATAAGCTCAATCTGGGAATGAGAAGCAAGCTTATTTTAATCTTTGTGATCATCAAAGTTATTCCTCTGGTGTTTTTGACCCTGGTGGCTTGGGGGCAGGCCCGGAATTTAGGCATCGAGCTGGAACGGCGCACCGAAGAGCTTAAAGAAAAAGCCAACACGGCGCTGAACAAAATAGGCGATATCGCGGTGGAGAATTCGGTCAAGGCTCTTGATAATTCGGCCACAGAACAGATCGAAAGGATCAGCACGGACCTGGCCCGGAGAGTGGCGGATTTTCTTTATGACCGGGACAAGGATATTCTCTATGCCGCGGAACTGGAGCCTTCCGAGGAGGCCTACGGGCGTTTTCTGGACCATAAGACAAGATCCCTGATAAAGCAGCGGGAGTGGGTTCTGGCGCCGGACGGAAAATCCTGGATTCCCGAAACCCCTCCCGCCCTGGACGGCTATTCCCCTTCGACCAATAGGGAGAACGATACCAACTATCATAACAGGCCCCGGGAGATTTTTGAAACCGAAGAGCGGCCCCTCTACCTCGAAATGACCTACCTGGACCTCCAGGGGAACGAACTCGTAAAGGTCACCACCTCGGATCAGATGGATAAAACAAGAAAAAACGTGGCGTCCCGGCTTAATACCTACGTAAAAGCTGAAACCTATTTTTCCGATGTAAAGCTCCTCAAACCCGGAGAAATCTACGTTTCCGACGTTATCGGCGCCTATGTGGGTTCCCGCCTCATAGGCATGTATACCCCGGAAAATACCTCGGCCCGGGGCCTGGAATTCAAGCCCGAAGAAGAAGCCTATGCAGGGGAGGAGAATCCTAAGGGGAAGCGTTTCAAGGGGATCCTTCGCTGGGCGGCCCCGGTTGCAAGGGACGGCCGTATCTCAGGCTATGTGACGCTCGCCCTGGATCACGATCACATCATGGAATTCGTCGATCATGTGACGCCCCTGAACGAACGCTATGTGGAGATGCCCAGCGCCTATGAGGGAAACTATGCCTTTATCTGGGATTACCAGTGCCGGAGCATCTGCCACCCCCGGCATCATTCTATTGTCGGCTATAATCCCGAAACCGGGGAACCGGAAACCCCCTGGCTTGAAGAGACTATTTACACCGCCTGGAAGGCCAGCGGCATTGAAAAGTGGCACGACTTTGCGGAGATTACAAACTGGCCGACCTTTGACAACCAGTCAAGGTCCAAGAAGCCCGCCCCGGAGCTGACCGCCCAGGGGCTCGTGGGTCTTGACGGCCGCTACCTCAACAACGCCCCCCAGTGTACCGGCTGGTTCGATCTTACCAGGGAGGGAGGGTCCGGGTCCTTCCTCATACTCTGGAGCGGGATCTGGAAGCCTAATACCGCGGCCACCATACCCTATTATACGGGCAATTACGGAAGGACCAAGAGGGGCTTCGGTTTTGTGGCCATAGGGGCTGGTCTTGAGGATTTTCAGCGGCCGGCCTTGGAAACCAGGGCCATCCTGGACCAGGTTAACGCCGAGGCTAATGCGGATCTGCTCCGGGCTGCGGAGGATACCGCCGGCGCCATCGCGTCCAATCTCTTAAGCACCACCATCAAGCTCCTCGTATCCGCGGGGTTTATGATCCTCCTGGTGGTTGTAATCGCAATCTGGATGGCTTCGATCTTTACCACCAGTATTACCACCCTGATAAACGGCATTTCGCGGTTCCGCGCCGGAGAACGGCACTTCAGGTTTAACTCCCCGGTTAAGGACGAGATCGGCACCCTGGCCGATTCCTTTGACGAGATGGCCGACAGCCTGGTGGCGGCCGACAACGGCCCTCTTATTATCACCGGCCTGGATTACAGGATCACCTATGCCAACGAGGCCGCGCTCCGGGGGATGGGGGGGAAAAAGTGGGAAGAAGTCATGGGGAAATCTTACCGGGAATTTTCAATCTATCCCCCGGATTCGCCCTCGGATCCCATCAACGCCCTGGAGCAGGGAAAAGAAGCGAAACTGCTCTGGCTGCCGGGCCAGGAACTTTACTACAGGGGAAACGCCAGCTATCTAACCGATAAGGCGGGGAAAAAGATCGGTTACATCATCACGTCCTCGGACGTGACAAAAATCATCAGGGAACAGAAAAAAACCGCCGAACAGAAAGCCCTGCTGGATACTATTTTTGCCGCTTCCCCGGATCTTATCTGGTACCAGGACGCCGAAGGACGGCTCTTGGCGGCCAATCCGCGTTATGCGTCGGTATTCGGCAGAAGCAGCGAGGACATAGTCGGCCTGAACCAGGAGGACCTGCTTTCCGCCGCCGAGACAGCCGCCTACAGGGAAAACAACCGCCGGACAATAGAAAGCCGGAAGCCCTATTATTTTGAACAGCACCTCAACTTTGCGGATCGGCACAAAGAGATTCTGGACACCGTTCTCACCCCCGTATTCGACGATTCGGGGAGCCTGGCGGGGATTCTGGGATTCGCCCGGGACGTTTCCGCCAGGGTGCTCATCGAGTACGAACTGCGCCATACCCAGGAAGAATTTGAAAGGGTCGCCAGGGACGCTAACCGCGCTAATGCTTATAAGGGCGAATTCCTTGCCCGGATGAGCCACGAAATCCGCACACCCATGAACGCCATCATCGGGATGACCGGAATCGTAAAAAAGAAAATATCAGAGGGGATAGAGGACCCTCTGGAAGTTTTGGGCAACATAGGGCAAATAGAAGCTTCTTCCCAGCACCTCTTGGGGCTTCTCAACGATATTCTGGATATTTCAAAAATCGAAGCGGGAAAAATCGAGCTTTCAGAGGATATTCTGGATCTTCCCAAACTGGTGAACACGGTTACTACCATTATCAAGCCCAGGTGCAGCGAAAAAAACATCTTCTTCAAGGTTCACGCGGATTTGGGGGATCATCCTGTCTATTTAGGCGATTCCCTGCGGCTCAGGCAGGTGCTCATCAATCTCCTTGGGAACGCCGTCAAATTTACCCCCGAAATGGGTACGGTGGAATTTGAAGTCTTTTCGATAGACCGCCGGGAAAGCCCTTTGAATGTCAGTGAAGAGCTTCTGCGTTTTATCGTCCGGGATACAGGAATCGGCATCTCGGAAGAAGCAATTCAGTATCTTTTTAAGCCCTTCGAGCAGGCGAACAACCAAATATCCAAAAAATACGGCGGAACCGGCCTGGGGCTTGCTATTTCCCAGAGCATAGTCCGGCTCTTTGGCGGAGAAATAGCGTTAAAGAGCAAAACCGGAGAAGGGAGCGAATTTTCTTTTGAAATCTGGCTGCCCGAAAGCAGAGACGAAGCAATTCAGGAGCTAACCGTTGACGCGGCCGAAGGAAAACTGGAAGGCAAACGGGCGCTCCTGGTTGATGATATCGACATCAACCGCCTTATTGCCGTCAATATGCTGGAATATACCGGCCTTGCCATCGATGAGGCCGGCGACGGAGACGAAGCGCTAAAGATTTTCAGAGAATCCCCTGAATTTGCCTACGATATAATCTACATGGATGTTCAAATGCCCAATATGAACGGCTATGACGCGTCTCTGGCCATACGGGCTTTGGACAGAAAGGACGCGAAGACCGTCCCCATTGTGGCCTTAACCGCCAATGCTTTTAAAGAAGATATTGATAAGGCTCTTGGGTCGGGGATGAACGGCCATCTGGCAAAGCCCATGGAACTGGATAAGGTGCTGGAGCTGACCTTTCGGTTAATAGCGGCTGCGGACTCCGGTCCGATTGCACACATCATTAATTAGTTTGGTTATTGCTGGCCTCCGGCCCGACGGAACTGCCTCAGTTACGATGCTTGAGGCAGTTCCATCGGACCGGAGGTCCGCAATGTCAGATTTTGGAACTGCAACCTTAGATTTAGGAGAAAAAGCGGGCCGGACTTTAAGTCCGATTGGACCGCTTTTCCAAGAGCCGGGCCATCGAACCGTAGGTTCGCACTAACCGAGTTTTGCAACCGGCTCACTTTTTTGAAAAATCTCAAAAACCCTTTGACACTTTAGAAAATTTGTGTTAAACATGGGATACTATTATATATTGTGACTCACGGGCCTTTAGCTCAGTTGGTTAGAGCTGCGGACTCATAATCCGTAGGTCCCTGGTTCAAATCCAGGAAGGCCCAATTTAATTCCTTATAATACAAGGAATTAGGAAAAATTGACATTCGGTTTATGGCGGTTTATATTTTAGTGTAGCACT
>JAISRW010000031.1 GCA_031273405.1 Treponema sp. | reverse complement strand
TTCTTTCCGGGAAAACGGAGCCGCGCAAAAGGATAGGCGGTAAAGGAAGCGCTGATGATGGTACCGATTACAATGGTGAAGGAAATAATAAAAGAGTTGAGAAAAAATTCCCCAAAGGTATGATCGGGGATAGATTTCCAGGCGTTGGAATAATTTTCAAACATCCACCTCCTGGGGAACAGGGCTTTTACATTGAAAATTTCATCATTGGCCTGAAAGCTGGAAAAAAACATCCAGATGAGGGGATAGAGCATACCAAGGGCAAGGGCAATGAGCAGGATATGCCGTATGAAAAGAAAGACCGTTTTTTTCCGCATCTTTTATCCTTCGTTGGCGTAAAATACCCAGAACCGGGAACTAAAAAAGACGATCCCGGTAATGAGGGCGATGAGCAGGAACAGTATCCAGGACATGGCCGAAGCGTAGCCGACCCGCATGCCGCCGTTAAAGACTTCCATATAGATATGCTGAACCGTAAAAAGGGTCTCGTTCATGGGGCCCCCGTGGGTAATGACATAGCCCTGGGTGAATGCCTGGAAGCCGCCTATGAGCTGAAGCACCAGGTTAAACTGGATTACCGAGGAGAGCATGGGGAGGGTGATATGCCGGAAACAGCGGAAAGGCCCCGCGCCGTCGATCCGGGCGGCCTCGTAGAGCTCGTTGGGGATATTTTTGAGTCCCGCGATAAAGATCACTATAGAAGACCCGAATTGCCATACCGCCAGAAGGATGAGGATGTTCAGGGCGTGGGAGGGTTCCCCGAGCCATTCCCGGGGGGCGATCCCGAACAGGAGCCCCGCCTGGCTGATGATTCCCTGCTTGGCAAAGAGCTGCTTCCACATGATTGCCACCGCCACGCTGGAACCGATGAGGGAGGGGATGTAGTAGGCGGTACGGTAAAAAGCGGCGCCTTTTTTCAGCGCCAGGGCAAGGGCCAGGGCAAAGGAGAGCTTGAGCGGAACTCCCGTAAGGGCATAACGGGTGGTCACCTGGAGGGACTTTATAAAATTCCTGTCCCTGGTAAACATGCGGATAAAATTCTCTATCCCATTGAAGGTCCCGCTCATAAGGCGGGAATTGGTGAAACCCAGATAAAGCGAAGTAAGGAAGGGATAGGCGAAAAACACCAGCATCCCCGCTATCCAGGGGATCAGGAAGGTATAGGCCGCCGCGCTTTCCTTAATTGTACGGGTTATGCGTTTCTTCACCGTTACCCTCCTTCGGGGCTTGCCCCATTGATCACGGTTTCTCCTGAATATTTTCAGGATTATAACAATAATCCCTGATGAGATTATATGCAACACTCCGGCATTTCAGCCGCCGGCCGTTCGACAATACCGTTTCGTTTTCTTCCCCCGGCCAGGCGCCGCTGATGATGTTATCGGTGACAAGAATCATATCCCTGAGGAAACCGAGGCCCAGTTGTTCCGGCGACTGGCAGCGGTGTCCCGGATGTATCATGAGCTCATTCATGTCCCTGACTTTATTCCAAAGTTTCCCAAAGTTTTTCCGCAGTTCTTTCAGGGGCAGGGCGCCGGGAAGCTGCATCCAAAACACCCCCGCGCCGATGGAATCCCCTGAATAGAGATGCTGCTTTTCTTTTTCAAGGAGAACTACGGAACCGGGTGTATGTCCCGCCAGCGTGATAACTTCAAGCTTATAAGAACCTAAATCAAATTCCATACCCTCTTCCAGGGGGGTAAAATAATCTGTTCTAAGGCCGTGGGTGAGGGAAGAAAATTCTTTATCCCGGAAGATATAGAAATCCTTTTCTGAAAGGTATATCCTGTGACCCGCCTCATGGAAGTCTTTTATGGAAACTCCGGCGTGGTCCCAGTGACCGTGAGTCAGAACCACATCCAGAGGCAGGGATGTCAATTCCCGGACAACATTAAAAAGGGATCTTTCGTTCCTCAGACTGTCTATCAGGACAGCCCTTTTCGTTCCTGTGACAAGATATGCGTCAACGTTGGGTTGGCCGTTCAGAGTTTCGTTAAGATCCCGAATATTATCGGTTAACCGGTTTACCAGAATTTTTTCCCGCATAATGTCCTGGTCATGAATCTATAGACTAACCGAGATTTGCAATATTGTCAAACCGATTTGACAAATTAGTATAACCCCCGGAAAACGCCTTGTCAACAAGAAATACAAAAAAACCGGAAGAATTTAACCACTGACCACACGGACACCACGGACAGAAGAAAAACCATGAAAAACACGTCGGACCAAAGGTCCGCAGACTCGAAAAAAAGAGGCCCAACAAGTTTTTCGCGTTTTTCGCGTTTTTCGCGGTTAAAATTCTTCTTCTTGTCCGTGTTCCTGTCCGTGAGGTCTGTGTGGTCTGTGGTAAAATTCCTTTAATTATAAACCCTTCGTAACCTGAATTATTCAGTTTCATTGTGTTTTATTCGTTTCTGTTTGAAAACATCTTGCATATTATTTGGTTTTGTTGTAATGTTCCGGTATCATATTGATTCATCAAGGAGGAAAACGATGAAAAACCAATTAAACCAGCAAAGAAGGCGGGCAGCGGGTTTTACCCTGCTGATCCTGCTCCTTTTGGGGGGCTCTGTCTTCGGGGGCGCCAAAAAGGATGCGGTTCCGGCGGTGGAAGAAACCAAACAGCCGGTGACCATCATGGTCGCGGCGGCGGCGAGCCTGCGCCTCTCTTTCGAAAACGAGCTCATCCCCCAATTCCAGGCGAAGTATCCCTGGATCACCGTTGAAGGCACCTATGCCAGTTCGGGGCAGCTTCAGACCCAGATTGAACAGGGGCTCCAGGCCGATGTGTTTATGTCCGCCGCGGTAACCCAGATGAACAACCTGGTAAAAAGCGGGCACATAAGCGCCCCGTCGGTAAAGCCGCTCCTGGAAAACAAAATCGTGTTAATCAAGCCCGCCGGGACTACCACGGCGGTGACGGAATTCTCGAACATCACCCAGGCAAGGGTGATAGCCCTGGGAGACCCCGCCAGCGTTCCCGCGGGCCAGTACGCCAGAGAAGCCTTTACCAGCCTGGGTATTTGGGACGCCGTATCCGCCAAGGCCAGCTTTGGTTCCAATGTGACCGAGGTAGCCAACTGGGTTGCCGGGGGCAGCGCCGAGGTAGGGGTGGTCTATGCCACCGACGCGGCGGCGGTAAAAGACGTGGAAGTCATCGCCCAATGCCCCGACGGCCTCCTTGCCAGCCCGGTGATCTACCCCCTGGGGATTACCGCCGCCTCGGCCCATCCCGAGGAGGCGAAGCTCTTTTTCGATTTCCTCGCCTCTCCCGAAGGAATCGGTGTTTTCAGGGCCAACGGATTTTCCCAGGCAAATTAGAAAAAGGAAACCATGAATCTGTCGCCCATCCTGGTCTCCATGAAGACCGCCTCGGCCGCCATTGTGGTAACCTTCTTTCTGGGGGTTCTGGCGGCCAGGGCAGTGGCCGGAATCAGGGGCAAAGCATTCAAGATGATCCTCGACGGCATCCTCACCCTGCCCCTGGTGCTGCCCCCGACGGTAGCGGGATTTTTTCTCCTCTATATATTCGGGGTCCGGGGGCCGGTGGGGAAATTCTTCCTGGATTTTTTCAGCCTGAGGATAGCCTTCTCCTGGTCCGCCACGGTCATCGCCGCGGTGGCCATCTCCTTTCCCCTGATGTACCGATCCTGCCGAGGGGCCCTGGAACAGGTTGACCCCAACCTCATCTATGCCGCCAGGACCCTGGGCCTTTCCGAGGGGGCCATCTTCCTCAAGGTGAGCCTCCCCACGGCCCTGCCGGGGGTTGCTTCCGGGGCTGTCCTCGCCTTTGCCAGGGGCCTGGGGGAGTTCGGGGCCACCGCCATGATAGCCGGGAACATAGCCGGCAAGACCCGCACCCTGCCCCTGGCCGTCTACTCGTCCGTGGCGGCGGGGGATATGGACGAGTCTTACGGCTACGTGCTCATTATCGTCATCATCTCCTTCGCGGTGGTAGCGCTGATGAATTATTTTACCATCCAGGAAGACAAAATTTTGAGCGGGAAAAAATGAGCCTCCGGGGGTTCATTAAAAAGCGGCTTTCCGCCGGCTTCTGTCTGGAGACCGAATTTGAAGCCGCCGGCGACTGCCTCGGCATACTCGGCGCATCGGGTTCGGGCAAGACCATGACCCTCAAGTGCGTCGCCGGCATCGAAACCCCCGACGAGGGTTACCTGTCCGTCAACAACAGGGTCCTCTTTGATTCGTCAAAAAAAATCAACCTCAGGCCCCAGGATCGCCGGGTGGGTTATCTGTTTCAGAACTATGCCCTCTTCCCCAGGATGACGGTAAAGGAAAACATACTCGTCGGCCTTCCCAGGCCGGGGCGGGAAGAAAAGGCCCGCTCCTGGATTGAGACCATGGAATTGACGGGGCTTGAGCAGAGGCTCCCCTCCCAGCTTTCGGGAGGCCAGCAGCAGCGGGCTGCCCTGGCCCGCATACTCATCAGAGACCCCGAGGTCCTGCTCCTGGACGAGCCTTTTTCCGCCCTGGATTCGGGCCTCAGGGAACAGATGCAGCTCCTGCTGCTGGATCTCATCCGGAGAGGCTCCTCATTCCGAGGGGAAAAGCCGCCGCCGGACGTTATCATGGTTACCCACAGCCGGGACGAAGCGTACAAAATCTGCGATTCCGTACTGGTTATGGAAAACGGCCGCATCCTCGGCAGGGGCGGAACCAGGGAGCTTTTCGCCAACCCCCGTTCCCTCCAGGTCGCCAGGATCACGGGGTGCAAAAACATTTCCCCCCTCAAGCGCCTGGGGGATTGCGAGGTCTTCGCCCTCAACTGGGGCCTCCGCCTTACCCTGCCCCGCACTGTCACTGAGGACATAACCCACGTCGGCATACGGGCCCACGACTTCCTCCCGCTGGATACCGAAGCCGGCGAAGGGCCAAACCGGATCAGGCTCAGGGTTAGCCGCCGCTCCGAGGAACCCTTCGA
>JAISRW010000006.1 GCA_031273405.1 Treponema sp. | reverse complement strand
CAGTTCCGCCGCGGACAAGGCGGACAGGCGGGGAAACTGGGGCGAACTGTATCGGCCGGTGTTCAGCCCTATAACACCCTTGCGCGTGCTTTAGCCGGCGGGTCTGGGGTTAAAATTTTCCTGACTCGCAATTCGGTGATTGACTCGAACCCTCGAACCGAAGGCTAGCAGCCTGTTGTACTTGTAGGTTTTTATGACTTTTTTAGCAAAAAAGTCATAAAAACCACGATTTTCGGGGCTGCTTTGGGAGTTTGCAGGGTAAAAAATCGCCTGATCGGCGATTTTTCAGATTTCATGCGCGAAGCGCAACAAACTCCTAGCGGTTCGACCCATGGTCTGCGGCAATAAGCGCTAAGCAAACGCAATCGGACCGAAGTTCCGCACTGCTATCATTCGGCGAGGGGGGATTTGAACCCCCGATGTCGAGTTCCCAAAACTCGTGGCGTAACCACTAGCCTACCCGCCGCCATTTTTTCACTATAAAATTTTATTCCGCCCCTGTCTATCCCGCTCCCATGAACAGCGGCGGTTTTACTTTTAACCACGAAAAACACGAAATGTAGGAAAAGAAAAACGACCACATCGAATCGCGAACCTTCGGTTTGATGGCTCGATACGCCGTCGGTGGTTAAAAGACGTAAATTCCTGTAAAATTACCCCATGGCAAACTACGCAAAACCTGATTTCTGGTCCCTTAAGGCTCAAAAAGAAGGATACCCCGCCCGCTCGGTATACAAGCTCAAGGAGATGGACGAAAAGTTCGGCCTGCTGCCTTCCCGGCGGCCGGGAGGGACCGAAAGTTTCCGGGTCCTGGATCTGGGGGCGGCTCCGGGGAGTTGGAGCCTCTATGTGCTGCGGAAGCTGGGCGCCGGGGCCTGTTTGGCCGCGGTGGATCTCGCCCCCCTCTCCCGCCAATACGACCGGGGCCTCTTCGACGGGGAGAATTTTCGCTTTATCCGGGGCGACATGACGGAACCGGAAAGCAGGGAGGCCGTCCTGGGACGGGGACCCTACCGGCTCCTCATCTGCGACGCCGCCCCGGCGACCACGGGGAACCGGCAGGTGGACACCACCCGTTCCCTCGAACTGGCCGAGACCGCCCTGGACTACGGCGAAGCCGCCCTGGAGAGAGGCGGGAACCTGGCGGTCAAGGTTTTCCAGGGCGGCGATACGGGAAGCCTCCTTAAACGCATTCGCTCCCTCTTTAGGACAGGCAGGAGCTATAAGCCCCGGGTCTGCCGTTCCGAATCCTTCGAGACCTATTATCTGGGCCTGGGGAAGACACTTTAGGCGTGGTTGAGAGTCCGCCGGGAGGGAACCGGCCAGCAGTTTGTTGCGCTTCGCGCATGAAACCTCCAAAAATCGCCTGCAAGGCGATTGCGAACCTACGGTTCGATTTACCTTACAAACTGCGTTCGAACCTTTGGTTCACGGATGCCCAAAAACCTACAAGCGCAACAGGCTCCTAGGGCTCATAGCCCAAGCGCGGCATTCTGTGATAGAATAGCCGGATAGAATGGATTAAACCGAAGGAGTTCTATTTTATGGCTCTTAACTGCGGTATCGTAGGGCTCCCCAATGTGGGGAAGTCCACTATTTTTTCGGCCCTGAGTTCCGCCCCGGCGGAAGCGGCCAACTATCCCTTTTGTACTATCAACCCCAACATAGGCATTGTGGACCTGCCGGACAGCCGGCTGGAAAGGCTTTCCGCAATCTTTAAGCCCCAGCGAACCATCCCGGCGACGGTCGAATTTGTGGATATTGCCGGGCTGGTAAAGGGCGCCTCCAGGGGCGAAGGCTTGGGGAACCAGTTTCTCTCCCATATACGGGAAGTAGGCGTCATCGCCCAGGTGGTCCGCTGCTTCGACGATCCCGATATTATCCACGTGAATAACAAGGTGGACCCCGCCTCGGACATGGAAACCGTCAATATAGAGCTGGCCCTGGCGGATCTCGATACCCTGCAAAAACGGCGGGAACGGGCGGAGCGGGCCCTCAAGGTCCAGGCCAAGGCGGAACAGAAAGCCGCCGAAACCGTGCTTTCGGCCCTGGACAAGATAGGCCCGGCCCTGGAAAACGGCCTCCCCGCCCGCTCGGCGGATCTTACGGAGGACGAAAAGGCCGCCGTCCTGGACTGCCACTTTATTACCGCCAAACCCCAGCTCTACGTCTGCAACGTGGACGAGGAGGGGATGCGGGCCCTGTCCGCCGGGGGGCCGGGCAGCGCCTATACGGAGACGGTGCGGGAGCGTGCGGAGGCGGAACATTCCGCCATGGTGGCAATCTGCGGCAAGTTCGAGGCCGAACTCGTGGGCCTGGATGACCCTGAGGAGAAAAAAGCCTTTCTGGAGGAATTGGGTCTCAAAGAATCGGGCCTTTCCGCCCTGATCCATGCGGCCTATGGGCTTTTGGGCTTGAGGACCTTCTTTACCGCCGGGGCCGACGAGTGCCGGGCCTGGACCATCCATTCAGGCGATTCGGCGCCCAAGGCCGCGGGGGTTATCCACACCGACTTTGAGAAGGGTTTTATCAAAGCCGAGGTCTATTCCTTCGACGACATAGTCAAATACGGGACAGAAGCGAAGATCAAAGAAGCCGGAAAATACCGTGTCGAAGGCAAAGAGTACATCGTGCGGGACGGAGACGTGATGTTCTTTAAGTTCAACGTTTAGCTCATGTTACGCAGGGGAATAGTATTAACCACCGACCTCACGGACGAAAGAGGAAATTTCAAACAAAATATCCGTGTCGTCCGTGTGGTCAGTGGTTAAATTTCTTTATTTATCCCGGGGAACCACGATCATCTCGGCCCGCCGCAGGGAGCGGAGCAATTCGGCGGAAGAATAGTACCGGTTTCGGCCTATCATGCTCATATCGTCGCTGTAACGGAAGCTGTTGGCGCCCCAGTCGCTGGGTATAGGATCGTAGATGACGAAGAATTCGCCGTTCAGGGAATAGCCTTTGATGACGATATAGTGGCCCACCGAGTCGTTGTAGTATTTGCCAAAGAAATCCGTAGCCGGGTCGGCGCGGGAGGTCCGTATTCCGTCGGTATGGAAGAGCACAATCGCTATACTGCCCGAATCAATCACATCCTTCACCGCTTCGGCCGAACGGAGGGGGTGGATCGCGGCGCCAACTCCGTTGTTTTTTATGACCCCCAGGAGTTCTTCCAGGCTTGTCCCGCCCTCACCCTGCCAGCCCACCGCCTGGCGCACCGCCGAAACAGGGAAGTATTTCCCCAGGGACCAGCCTATGGCCATGGACGCAGAGGCGGGGCCGCAGTTTGAAGTGGTCCCCGTATTAAACTGGGTGCGATACCAGTTGTAGCTTTCCTGAGCCGCGTCGGCATGCATGGTGGGAATAGGGCTTACAAAAACAGAATAATGCTGCTCAATCATGCCTTCTTCCAGAACCGTGAGCCCGTAAAAACCGGGTTTGGTGAAACGCACTTTGGTGAGAAAACGGTCGGATTCGCTAAAATCCAGGGGCGCCGCCTCGAGGCTGGGATACCGGGCAACCTTGGTGATGGTTCCGTTGACCACAAAATATTCATCCGGCGCGGAAAGGGTGACGAATTTGGAGGCGCTCTGTCCCGCCGCCGAGGCCGGATGAGGTATATCGATGTAAAGGGGGTTGGAACGGTAGATGGTCCCGTTAGCGTCCCTGGCGGTGAGCCGGGCCACATAGGTTTTGGGGGCGCTGTACTCGTAGATCGGATTCGGCCTGAAGCCCCTTTTCCCGTCGCCGAAATCCCACTCAAAGGACTGGAGCTCCTCGGCCGCGGGGTCGAGTACGGAGAACTGGATCGTAACCGCCGATCCGTTCAAGCCCCCCGGATTCTGGGTCTCGTAAGCTATCCGCACGTTCCTGGTGCTGGTCCTGGCCGGGGTCTGCCTGGGGGGCTGCCTGGCCATTTTTTCCGCCGCCGTCTTTTCGTTTTCCAGGGAGGGGATCTTGATCACCGTGCCTACCCGGATGCGGTTGGCGTTGGTGATTTGATTATAAAAAGCCAAAATATCGTAGGAGACAGAATAGGAATAAGCGATTTCCGAAAGGGTCTCTCCGGGACGTATGTGGTACTCAATGTCCTGGCCGCGATCCGCCGCGAGGTTTCCGGCGCCGGTCTCTTCCTCCTGGTCAGCCGAAAGCAGGGGCCATTCGCGATCCTCGCCAGGGAGAACCACCACCTGGAAAGGACCGGAACTATAGGGGCTGTCTAAAGAATCGGAAGCGCTGTTCAGTGTAGACGAGAGATTTTCCGGGGGAAGCTCCGGGGAGATGATGGCAAAAAAAACTAAAAAAGCCGCTCCCAAAAGCAAAACCGATAAGCAGCAGCAGCCTGCCGCCCTGAGTACCCGGGGATTGCCGTTAATCGCGTTAGAAAAAGCCTGAAAAACCCCGGCCGCTTTTTTTGCGCCGCAGCTCAAAACGGAAGGAATAGACAAACAGCGCGGAGGATGAAATGAAATTTTAAGAAACAGCGGGCGCCTGCGCCTTGCCGGTCGTTGGTTATTTAAAAATCCGTCCATTAATTCTCCTTCAATTCCAATATCGGCCTGGAAGATAAATAATTTAGGATATAAGTTGCCAATGACGAATAAGCATATATCAGGATAAGCAATTTGTCCAGATTATTCAGCATCGTTCTCTTCCGGAGGGGGCGCTTCCCGGGCCGGAGCCGCCGGTTTCGTTTCTATAACCGGGTTGCTGTAAGAGCTCCCGATTTCATCTCTAAAGGGAATAAAACTTACCCGCAGGCCGTTATAGACATCCCGCCGGCTTAAAATAAAATCGCCCTTTTCATCAACATCCTTCTTTACCTCCATGATATACTGCCTGCCCGGAGGACCCAGGGGCAGAACCATGATACCCCCGGTCTTGAGCTGCCTAAGCAAGGGGGGAGGAATATGATCGATTGCGCAGGTAACGATGATCTTGTCGAAGGGGGCGTATTTTTCCCAGCCGTAGTAGCCGTCACCCAGCTTGCGGTTTATGGCCCCGTAAGAGGGATAGGACTTTTCCAGATCCTTGTAGAGTTGGTCGGTTTCTATAAACATAGGTTTGATGATTTCTATGGTATATACTTCGGTGGTAAGGTAGGAAAGAATGGCCGACTGGTAACCCGAGCCGGTGCCGATTTCCAGCACCTTTTCTCCGGGGTTGATATTGAGGGTGGTGGTCATCATGGCTACCACGTCCGGATCGGTAATGGTAGCGCCGTACCCTATGGGCAGCCATGTGTCGGCGTATTCCAGGCCCCGGTTTCTGGGGCGGACAAAATGCTCCCTGGGGGTGAGAAGAAAGGCCCGCACATCCTCGGGGCGCTTTAATTCGAGGGATTTGATAAAATTCTGGGCCAGATCATAGCGCTGCTCCAGAAAAGTGAGGGAATCGTTACGGTTACTTCGCATCCAGGAGAGCCACGCTTCCTTTGTCTCCCAAGGCATGGATTGGGCGAGACCGGGGCCGTCGTATTTGGAAGCTCCCGGTAGGGTCTCGTAGGCGAGGCCGTATTCGGCGCTGTCGGTTCCCATCTCCAGAGCCAGGCGGGTGGCTTCTTCGACCGCCAACTGGGCCGCGACTTCTTCGTAGGCGACCACCCTTTCCGCTTTGGCTGAAACCAGGGGAGGAAGGACAAGCCCGAAGACTATCCCCAACACCAGCCCGCCCATCAAGGCGGCAATAACCGCAACGGATACAGGTTTTTGCAAAAATTCTACCATAGATTGATGTAATTATAATACAAATTTATGCAATCCTGTCAATAAGACGCCTGGGGGTTTGTTGCGGTTAGCACATAAAATAGTATAAATGTTCACAAATGTGAATATTTATACATTTCAAGCCGCCTAAGGAGCCCGTTAATCGGGATTTTTGCATTTTCAAGGAAAGAGGCCGCAAAAACCGCAATTATCGGGGCTCCGCGAACCAAAGCCGCGGTTTACCAAAACTTGGCCTTCAGGGCTTCCGCTACCAGGGGGGGGACCATGGCGGAAAAATCGCCGTGGAAAGAGGCAAGCTCCCGTATAGAAGAGGAACGGAGAACGATGTATTTTGGTTCGGTGGTCATAAAGAGAGTCTCGATCTGGGGATGAAGCCCTTTATTCATCATGGAAAGCTCAAATTCGTATGAAAAATCTTCCATCCCCCGGACCCCCCGAATCAGAATGCGGATATTTTCTCTTTTCATATAATCCACAATTAGGGAATCCCAGATGAGGGTGGACACGTTTTTCCAGGGCCTTATGAGCTCCTTCATCATATTTAACCGTTCGTCCGCGGAAAAACTATAGCGTTTTTGACGGTTTTCGGCGATTATAACAACCAGTTCATCAAAAATGGAAGAAGCCCGTTCGATAATATTCATATGCCCCAAAGTGGGAGGATCGAAAGATCCGGGGAAAACAGCTTTAAACATAAATTCAGCATAAACAGGAGCGCGGCACGGGTCAAGGTGGACAATTTTGCTCCCCCTTGCTCCTCCTCAACTATAAACCCAACGCCGCTCCTGCCGCGCCGGCGGCGATTATATAAACTATGGGGTGCTTTTTAAATTTAAAAACAAGAACAAAAATGACGAGAAAAAGGGCGGCCTCCCGCCGGCGGATGAGTTCGTACCAGACCGAGGCCGCCGGGTTATACAGGGAAAGGCTTGCGGCGCTAAAAGCGGCGGCGGAGAGAAGCCCCGCAGCTGCCGGCCGGAATCCGCTGAAGAGGCGTTTGACAACGACGCTTTCCTTAAAAGCCTGAAGCATCCTGGCAATGACGCAGATAATGACAATCGACGGAAAAACGAGCCCCAGGGCGGCCAGATAGCCGCCGGATACGCCGGTGTAGCGGAACCCTGTATAGGCCGCCAGATTTACCCCGATGGCCCCCGGCAGAGACTGGGCCACCGCCAGCATATTGCCTACCGCTTCGTGGGTAAGCCAATCGGAACCGTCGGCGATTTCAAAAAGGAAAGGCAGGGTAGCGAGGCCGCCTCCGACGGCAAAGAGGCCAATTCTGCAAAAGGCGGCAAAAATAAAAAGCAGCTTCATTCCCGGCCGCCCCCGGTTTCCCTGCCGTCTATTTTGGGAGCCGGTTTTTTGGCCCGGTAGAAAACGAGCCCCGCGGCCCCCGCCCCCAGAATGAGCAGCATGGGCGATACCTTCCACAGGGCCGAAAGGACAAAGGCTATAATATAGATGATAAGGGCCTTGAAATCCTTAAAGACCCCCTTTATCAGTTTGATCACCGTGTCCAGGATGAGGGCGCCTACGGCGATTCTGATCCCCGCAAAGGCGTGCTGTACCGCCGGGATGTCGGCGAGATTGCTGATAAACAGGGCCGCGGCGATAATGAGGCTGACGCCGGGAAGGACAAAACCAACCGTGGCGAGGAACCCCCCCAGGGGGCCTTTCTGTTTATAGCCCACAAAGGTCGAAAGGTTCACCGCGATAATCCCCGGAGTGATCTGGGCGATAGTGTAGTAATCCATCACCTCATCCATGGTGGTCCAGCCCCGCTTTTT
>JAISRW010000005.1 GCA_031273405.1 Treponema sp. | reverse complement strand
GCCATTGCCAATACGGTGCGTATTGCCGAACGCTGTACCGCGGATATTCCCATGGTGGAGGTCGGGGATCTGGCCGGATACCTCCCGGAATTTGAAATCCCGGAAAATTTCAGCCCCTCGCCGGAGGTTTCGGAACGGGTTCTGGATGTTCTTAAACAGCGGAAACAGCGGGAAGGCCGGGCCCTTTACTCAGAAGACGAAGCCTTGCACTCGGCCTATCTATGGACCCTCGCCATGGAAGGGCTCGAAAAGCGCTACCCCTCCCTGCCGCCAGAGGTGATAAAGCGGGCGGAATACGAGCTCTCGGTGATCATACAGATGGGCTTTACCGGCTACTTCCTCATCGTGGCGGACTTCATCAACTGGGCCAAGGAGCATAACATCCCCGTCGGGCCGGGCCGGGGTTCCGGCGCCGGCTCCATCGTGGCCTATTCCCTGCGGATCACCAACATGGACCCCCTCAAGTACGATCTCATCTTTGAGCGCTTCCTTAACCCCGAAAGGATCTCCATGCCCGACTTTGACGTGGACTTTGCCAACGAGGGCCGCAAGGATGTGATCGAATATGTTACCAACAAGTACGGCCGGGAACAGGTGGGGCAGATCATCACCTTTCAGACCCTGGGGGCCAAGGGGGTTATACGGGATGTGGCAAGGGTGCTGGGCATCAGCATCCCCGAATCGGAGATGCTCACCAAGCTCATACCGTCTGACCCGAAAATCACCCTGGAGAAAGCCTTTCAGGACGAGCCCCGGCTGGCTGAACAGGAAGAAGACCCCCGGTATACCGAGCTTTTCTCCCTGGCCCGGAAGCTGGAGGGCCTCAACCGCAATTCCAGCATCCACGCCGCCGGCGTGGTCATCGGCAAAACCAAACTGGACAATTTTGTTCCTCTCTACAAGGATATCAAGACCGGCAGTATAGCCACCCAGTACACCATGAACTATCTGGAGCAGTGCGGCCTGGTAAAGATGGATTTTCTGGGTATCAAAACCCTGGACGTGATCAAGCATACCGAAGAACTCATACGGCTCCGGGGGGGGGAATTTTCTGTCTTCAAGATCGAGGACATTCCCGAAAGCGGAACGGCGGAAACCGCGGCGGCCTTTAAAATGCTGAGCGAGGGAAAGAGCTTCGAGGTCTTCCAGTTTGAATCCGAAGGGATGCAGAACGTTTTAAAGCAGGCCAAGCCGGGAACCATCGAAGACCTCATCGCCCTGAACGCCCTGTACCGGCCGGGGCCCATGGACAATATCCCCCAGTTCATCGATTCCAAAAACGGCCGCCGGAAAATCGAATACCCGGACCCCAAACTGGAGAATATACTTAAGGGCACCTACGGGGTCATTGTGTATCAGGAACAGGTCATGCAGATCGCCCGGACCATAGCGGGCTATACCATGGGCCAGGCGGACAATCTCCGCAAGGCCATGGGGAAGAAGAAAAAAGAAATCATCGAAAAGGAAAAAGGCCCCTTTATCGCCGGGGCGGTGAAAGAGGGCCATTCCAGAGAACACGCCGCCGAAATCTACGACAAGATGGCGCCCTTCGCGGGGTACGGCTTCAATAAAAGCCATTCCGCGGCCTACGCGGTGATAGCCTACCAGACGGCCTACCTCAAGGCCAACTTCCCGGCGGAATTCATGGCCGCCAATCTTACCAACGAGATCCACAGCGCCGACAAGGACAAGCTTTCGGTGTGTATCGACGAGGCCAGGAAGATGGGGCTGGTCATCGATCCGCCGGACATAAACTATTCCGGGAAGGTTTTTACCGTTGTCGAGGGCCGTATCGTTTACGGCTTTTTGGGGATCAAGGGCTTGGGGGACGGCCCGGCGGAAGAAATCATACGCTGGCGGGCGGAGGGCCCCTACAAAGACCTCATGGACTTCCTCCACCGGGTGGACATCAAGGGGGTTGGCAAAAAGGTAATCGAGCTCCTCATTGTTGCGGGGGCCTTTGACCGCTGCTACTCCCGTGACGGGAAGGAACTAGGGCTTTCCCGTGAAACCCTCAAGGGGGATCTGGAGCGGGCGGTGGAGTACGTCCAGAATATCAAGGACGAAAAAAAGTTCGGCCAGGCCAGCCTCTTTGGGGATACGGGGGAAAAAGAGTTCCCGGATTTTGAATTTGAAACCTTCCCCGCCGCAAGCCACGCGGAGAGGCTCAAGACCGAAAAGGAACTCATCGGTTTTTATTTTTCCGGCCATCCCATGGACGAGTATAAGGAACTCTGGCAGCGTGTCGTCAAGGTCGATCTCGGAAAGCCTGAGACCCTCAGCCCTGGGAGCGCCATTCTTGCGGGGATGATCAAAACGATCAAGGCCATCACCACCTCCAAGGGCGGCAAGATGGCCTACGCCTCCCTGGCGGATTATAACGGCGAAATCGAGCTAACCATCTTCCCCGAGGCCTGGGAAAGGTGCCGGGACAAGCTTGAAGTGGACAAGGCCGCCATCCTCAAAGGAAAAATCGAGTACCAGAAGGATAAGGAGCGCCGCACTTTTATCGTCGACGATCTGGTCGCCCCGGAAGAGGCGGAGGCGGCGGCCAGAGAGGAAGAAGCCAAGTCCCGCAAATGGGACAAATACCAAAACATCCGGAAATATTCCGGCGCCCTGGGCCTCCGCCTGCTGGACTTGAGTAAGGCGGCCAAAGCCGAGGCAGGAACCTATACGGTCATAGGCCTCCTCAAATCCATCAGAACCCACAACGACAAAAAGGGCAACGAAATGGCCTTTGGTACCCTCCAGGACAACAGTGGGGAGATAGATCTGGTTTTCTTTTCCAGGACCTGGGAAAGCTGCAAAGCCCTGATGGCGGTGGACGAAATCCTGGCCCTCAAGGGGGCTATAGACCCGGCCAAAGACAGAAACCCGGAAAAGCCCGGCTTTATGGTAAGCAGCTTTCAGGATGTCAACAAACTGGTCAAGGCCGCCGCAAAAGCCGCGGAAGCCGCCGGCCCCGAAGCGCCGGAACCCGCCGTTCCCGAGGCGGAGGCGCCGCCGGCCCCTCCCCCGGAAGAAAAGCCCCCCGAATACCGTGAAGTCCACATACGCCTCAAATCCGACACGGCGAACCGGGAAGAATCCCTCTACCCCCTGGTTGCCTATGTCCGGGAAAACCCCGGCTCCTGTTCGCTCCTGATCCACGTCCCCCTCAGCCGTGGAGAAACGGTCATCCGCGGCGCAAGCCGAATCGCCGCCGTGGCGCCGACTGAAGCCCTCTGCCCCGGGGTGGCGGAGGTCTGGTTGAATTAGTAAATATACTGCCGGGCGGGGTAATTCGCTATGCGCCGGCTTAGATGGACACTCTCAAAGAATTTAGCGGTTCTATTCCTGCTACTTTATATAACCCCGGAATCCCTGCTATGATTCTGATAGGACGGTTCAATCATTTTTAAGGAGCATATATGAGAATCAGCGCACGGAATCAGTTAAAGGGTAAAATTACGGCGATTAAGGAAGGGGCGGTCAACGGCATTGTGGTCCTGGACATAGGCGGGGGAAACAAGGTTTCAGCCACCATTTCCATGGATGCGATTAAGGAACTGGGCCTCAAGGTTGGGGGCGATGCCTATGCCATTATCAAAGCGACATCGGTAATGATTGGCATAGATTGAAAAAACTCTAAAGATCCAAATTTATAAAGCCGATACTTTAATTAGCGGGAGGGAAACCCCCCAATAAGTAATAGGCGGTGTGCAACAGACTTTGTCTGAGACGTCCAGGCACATCGCCTTTTTTATACCCCTCGTCCCGGCCCTTTACAGGGTCAAAAAAATGATATATTCTGATTAATTAGGGGGTAAAATATGTTAAAATTTCTATTTTCCAAAAAGCACGGGGCAGGCTATCCTGAAACCCGGAACGGTTTATATCCTAGTATTCCTATCGGGGGGGGGGGGGGGGGG
>JAISRW010000252.1 GCA_031273405.1 Treponema sp. | reverse complement strand
TCGAAGACTTATCCTTGCGCGGGGCATGAGGAGTCGTAATGCAAAACGGCGCTCTTTTTATCGGGATTGACGCTGGTACTACCAATATAAAGGCTTCGCTTTATAGGGAAGATCTGACGGAGCTTGTCTCCGCGATCAGTGATATAAAAGTATACAACTCAAGCAAGGGAGCCTCCGAAATTGATATGCTCGAACTTTGGGATAAGCTCTGTCTGGTCCTGCGGGAGCTTAAAGCAAAATGTAACGATGATTGGCGGGCTGTCGCGGGGGTGGGTATTTCAGGACAGGGAGACGGCCTTTGGGCGATAACGGCGAAGGGAGAACCGGTACGGCGCGCTATACTATGGAATGACACCCGCAGTAAAGATTTGGGTATCGAAAACATCGACGGTCTTGAAAATTTGCTGCGCCGGGAGTGTTGCAACAGCATCTATACCGGTTCTGCTCCGGCCCTCCAAAGGTGGCTTAAAATCAACGAACCGGAAAGCTACAAAAAAATAGCCGTCTCCCTGCACTGCAAGGACTGGATTAATTACAAACTGACAGGAATTGTGTCGTCAGATTATTCCGATGTTACCTGCTCTTCCGGCATGAACATAAAAACCCTTCGCTATGTTCCGGAAGTATTTGATCTCCTTGACATCAGCGAAAGCCTTGCCGCCATGCCAAAGGCGCTTGAGTCTACCGCTGTTATTGGCGTCATTACGCACGAAGCGGCGGAGGCGACAGGGCTTCCGGAGGGGATAAAAGTTATTGCCGGCTGTATCGACTGCTGCTCCGTTTCGGCGGGCACCGGTTTTTTTGAGCCCGGCAGCGCCTGTACCATTATCGGTACCGCCCTTATCAATGAAGTATGTATTGGTTTTGATGAAATAGACCCGGATGACCTGAGGGGTCTTCTCCTTTATCATGTGATAAAGGGCCGTTATATCAAGATGATGGCCGCCGCAAACGGTACCTCCAGCGTTGACTACATGAAAGGCCTACTCTGCCCTGACCAGGACTTCAAGACACTGGATGCGGAAATAGAAAAACTGTCCATAGGGAGCGGAGGCCTCCTTTTTCTTCCCTATCTTTTCGGGGAACGGGCGCCGTTCAAAAATCCCTATGCCTTTGGCGCCATGTTCGGTATGCGCAGCGATCATACCCGTTATGAGCATATGCGCGCGGTCTACGAGGGCATGGTAATGTCTTTTGTTGACAGCTATCAGGGGAGGACGGGAATTAACACTATGTATCTTTCGGGCGGGGCGTCAAAAAGCAGGGTAATATGTCAGATGTTTTGCGATGCAATCGGACTTCCGGTTAAGCGGCAAACGAACGGCGAACTGGGCGCCCTCGGCATTGTAAAAATGCTTTTGGTGTCCCTGGGTTTTGCGGAAAATTTTGAAAGCCTGGGGACGGATTCATTTATCAATTATATGCCCGATATGGCCCGTCACGAAAAATACAAAAGGCTCTACGAGCGCTTTGTTTCTTATCGTGACAGTGTTCAACGCCATTGGCGTTCGGAAAATCAGTTTTCAGGATAAGAAACCCCGAACCCGAAGTTTTATGGGTTCTTTTATCAAGGAGAGATCATGGCAAAGATTAAGGCGGCGGTTACCGCTCCGATTGTGGAAAAGTACCTTAAAGAAATGGAACAGTACTGCGATATTAAACTCGGGGGTTATGCGGTAAACGGCGTGTATATGCCGGAAGATGAGCTTATCGGCTTTCTTGAAGGATCAGAAGTCCTTGTGGTTGAATTCGAGGACGTTACCCGCAGGATTATTGAAAATTCCCGGAGCCTCCGCCTTATCGTCTGTGTACGGGGAAACCCGGTAAATGTTGATACCGAAGCCGCGGAGGAGCGTGGAATCCCGGTGGTGTATACGCCGGGCCGCAACGCCAATTCCGTGGCGGAGTATATTGTCAGTTCCATGATAAGCGTTTCCCGTCATTTGGGACGGGCGAATCACGAAATCAAAAACGGGCGTTACGTTGACGAGGAGACGGAGGATGTCTTCAAATGCGCCGAAGATGACGATGTGCTCTGGCTCATGAACGCCCGGGATAGTCCCTACCGGGAATACCGGGGCATTGAAATAACCGGGCGCGTACTGGGCTTCGTCGGCTTCGGCGCGGTCGGCATCCGCACCGTAGAACTGCTTTCCGGGTTTGACATGCAATTTATCGCCTGCGATCCCTACTGCCCTCCGGAAACCGCGGCCAAATACGGCGTAGAGCTTCTGGCCATGAACGAGGTTTTTGAGCGGGGTGAATTTATCGCCCTTTGCTGCAAAGTAACGTCTGAAACAATAGGCATGATAGGCAGTGAACAGTTCAGCCGGATGCGGAAGGACGCGTATTTTATCAATACCGCGCGGGGTTCCATAGTTCGTCAAAAAGACCTGGTAGAAGCGCTGGAACAGAAAAAGTTCGCCGGCGCGGTACTGGATGTGTTCTGGCGGGAACCGCCGCCCAAAAACCACCCGCTGCTTAAAATGCCCAATGTGCTTATTACGCCGCACATCGCGGGGGCGTCCTCTGACGTGACCGTCCGCCAATCCCGTATGGCCGCCGAAGATTTGAGCAACTACGCCCAAGGCAGACCCTTACTGCGGGTCTTTAAACGCCGGCAGCTCCGCTAAATGAACCTCCCCGCCTCAAGAGTGGTAAGCATTACCTTGTCTCTACAGAGGTAAAATATACCTTTGTAATCTCCTGGTACGCGCGGTACAGCTAAAAACTACAGCCTGCACCGAAAAAGGGCCGGAGGTATCCCGGCTGGGGCTTATCGGTCGAAAAGAGGTGGGCAAAATCCGCCCCGGCTTCCACAAAAAAGGGCCTCTTGATAAACCACTGGAAGCTGAACCCTGTGGCGGCGGCCGGGATGAGGAGCGTCCGGGATTCGGAAGTTCCCCGGCTGTAGGTAAAATAGTAATCCAGGATCGGGTAAAAACCGCCGCCGATACGAAAAGTCAGAGCCATAAGGCGGTTGGAGAACCACATCCGGTAAATCCCGTATATCGAGACTCCGGCCATATGGGCCTGAACCTCATAGCCGTCTCCTTTGGCGGAGAGATAGTTCCACGACGGTTCCAGGTCAAGGCCCACATAGCCCCAGTTCCGCTTAAGGGGAATAATAGTTAGCCGCGCATAGGCTCCCAGGGGGAAAATGTTCACCGCGAACAGATCGTTAATCAGCCCGTATAAGGGAACGAGGGGCCTATACCCCGCCGATACATCAATATCCAGAGGCTTCCTGAAGGCGATCCTAAAAGTCCCCAGGCTTGTTTCAAGGCCTCCGGGATTCATCATGTAAATGGTATACTCTCCCATAGTCAACTGATCAAAGCCGAAAACCAGTTGCGCCCCTTCTTCCGACTGTTCTATTATCACCCTTTGGGGTATGATGCGGTTTTCTCCTATGCTTTGTATGCCCTGGTTCCGGATGTATATCTCCGCACCTTCGGCCAGGTTCCGCCCCCAAAGGGTCAATATCCAGACAAGGTCTTCATCCAGATAAAAGGCCTCCGGGCTGAACCGCACAATTTCCGGCTGTTTTGCCAAACGAACATCAAATTGAATCCATTCCGCCGGCGCCGCGGGCCTCCCCAAAAAGTCATGCGCCCGGACCCGGTAGCGGTAAGTTCCCGAAGCGAGGGAGACCTCAAGAAAATCGCTCTCCGTCTCCGTGGTTATAACATTTTCCCAGGCGCCCCCTTCCTGCCGTTCAATCTCCACCTCATAGTACAGCACACTGTCGTCTCCCTCCCATCTCAGCATCTGAACAAAGCGGCCGTCTTCCTCAATCCGGTATTCCTCCTGCCCAAACAGAACCGCGCCTGCCATAAAGAACAGAACAACCAATAAATAAGAGTGAAGAGTTAAGCGTGAAGAGTGGGGATTAGTGTGTTTTCGCATGTTGTGTTCTCGCATTTTTCCTGCCCCTTTCACCTTTCCACTCTTCACTCTTCGCTACTTCACTCTCTTCCGTACAATATTCCCGGTTTCTGTAAATCCGGTTTTTTGGGCAGGGCGAAATCGATCTTGAAGCGGTTCTCGCCGGTTTCGCCTCTACGGATAAGAGCGCCCCTGTCTTCCTGGACCGGGCTGGGCAATACGGCTTCTACCCGCCAGATAAAAGTCCCCACGTCCAGAAGGGTAAAATCTTCCAGCGTAAAGGATGTTTCGGTAAGCGGCCCCAGACTGAGGAGCTCCTTGTTTTCTCCTTCCTTTATCAGGATAAAAAGATAGCCCCCGGCCCCCGGCACCGGCTGCCAGGAAAAGGAGATCTTCCGGTTCTGTCTCAGATCCGCTCCGGTGATGACCGTCCCGTCTTCGGGCAGACGGCCTTCCGCTTCCGGCAGGGGCGGCGTGGGGAGCACCCGGATAAAACGGGGCGCCCTGGCGCTGATGTCAAAGCCGTCTGTTGTTTCCGCCCGGATGGTCCAGTAATAGTTCCCCGCCCGGAGCCGGGGCAGGGGAATGGTTCCCGGCGGATTTTCTATCATCACCGCGGGCCGGCCGGTAAAATCCCGGTTTTGGGAAAGAATGAAGCGGCTCGAGGCGGCGGTCGGTTCGTTCCGGCTCCACCGCAGGCTGCCCGGTTCAAGGTATGCCTGGAGGCCCTCAAATTCCGTGCCGTCGGCGGGGTAGTCCAGGCTCACCGGGCGGATTTTCCGGGCGTTAAAGCCGCTTCCCGCCAAGAGCCCTATGAGCCGGGTGCTCCGGGGGCTCTCGGCCGCAAAACCCTGCACGGTCCAGTAGTAGGCCCCGTCGGGATAGCCGTCCATAGAAAGATTCAAGGCCGTCCCCTGAACCAGGTCGTTTTCATAAACCGCCCTGGTCCTGTCTTCCTCACGGTACAATTTGAACTGATAGTATTCCGCTCCCGGAGAGGCTGTCCAGGAAAAACCCACCGGTTCTCTTTCCGCAATCAATACCAGGGCGCCGGGTTTAACCGGGACCGGGGCGGGAAGAGAAGGGGCGGTGATGAAACTCCTGCGGGGCGTCTCAAACACGGCGCCGTCGTTTCCCCGGGCCAGTATACGCCAATACCAGACGCCCTCAGTCAGGATCCGCCCCTGTATGGTTTCGCCGCTTACCGCTTCGTCTATTTCCAACCGGGAAAAATCAGCCCGGCCGGAAACTTGGAACCTGGTCTCGAAGGGCAGATTGGTTTTCCAGGTGAACCGTATATCCGGCATCATGGTGGTTCCGATACTATACCCGTCGGGGGGGAAGACGGTCCGCTGAACCGTCTCTTCCTCCACGGCGGTAAAGGACCGCACCGGAGAGGTATTTGAGTCGTTCCCTTCCGTATCGGTCTGTAAAACAGCCCAGAAATACTGCCCCGGCCTGACGGCGTTTTGCCCTCTCCGGTAGACATAAAAATTATCCCCCACCGTCTCGGCTATAACGGGGCTGCTCAAGTCCCGGTTTTTAGAAATCCGTATGCTGTAGGATTGGGCTTCCGCTTCCCTGCGCCAGGAAAAATAAAGATCCCCCCGGTTGGCGGCGAGATTCACCAGCCCCCTGTCCGCGGGGCTCTGTAATTCCGGCGGCCCCAGTTCCCCGGTTTGGATAATTCTGAAGGACGCCGGCTTTCCCTGCCCGGCGTTTCCCTCGTAACCGGCGGGGAACACCGGCCGCACCCGCCAGTACCAGGTTCCCGGCCCAAGCTCGGAAGCGTACAAGGAGGCCCCTCCCGCCTCCCGCACAAAGGCAGGGTTCGCCATCTCAGGATTATCCGCCGCTTCCAGCACATACGAAGCCGCCCCGTCCTGTTCCCGCCACTGAAAGCGCACCGGCGGCCGTTTTACCCGGAACCGGTACTGATAGCCCTCCACGGGGGCAATCAAAACCGGCGGAGGGGCGTCTATCACCTTGAGGGAAAAGGTGTCAAAGGAAGAAACAGGGCCTCCCCCGGCGGAGACCCGCCAGAAATAGGAACCCCCGACTAGTTCCGCCACGGCGCTGTCCCCGGTAAAATCTTCCGCGAAAACAAGGCGGCTAAAGTTCCGGTCTTCGGCAATCTCCAGGAGGACCGGTTCCTCCGGGTCAAGGTTTGTCCTGTCCCAGCGGAAAGGCACGGTGAGCTTTTCCGGCCCCGGGTTAATGAGGCCCGCCGCCGGGCGGGGGTAGAGGGCAGCGGCCTCCCGCGCCGCCGGCGGGGGTTCGCCGCTAAAGGAAGCGTTCCCTTCCACCACCCGGAACCGGAAGTCTTCGCCGTCCACGCCGGCGCTTACCACCGCCCCCGATTCCACCCTAACCTGGCTGCCCCCGGAGGCAAGGATCAGGGCGGAACCGGAATCCGCGGCGTTTACGCTTACGCCTCCCCCGCTGATGTCGACCCGGGCGCTCGTATCATCCACGTGAAGCTGAACGAGGCTGTTCTCCGCCAGGGCTATCACCGCTCCCCCCGCAATGGCAATCGTCGCCTCGGACAAGCCCCCGGTCCTGATAAAATCGCCGTTGTATACCGGGCTTTCCCGCCTCAGCCTGTCCCAGAGCACCCGGTCCGAGAAACGCCGCTGGGCGGCCTTATAGGTGGAGGTAATAACCCCCACCGGCTGTTCCGTCCGGCGCGTCAAGGTCCTGAATAAATCAAGCCTGAAAAAATTGAGGGAAATTAAAACCCCCGCGATACAAATGATATAAACAAAAAAATCCATTTTTAAGCGTGGAGTTTCTTTCAAGAGTGAAGTGTGAAGCGTGGAACGTGAAGTTTTGTTGTCTGAATGATTATCGTTGTCCCGCTTTCCCATACCTATTTCCCGCCTCCCCTCTCTTTCTTCCCTCAACTCTCATCCCTCACCCTTCTCCCCCAATCTTATACTTCTTCTCCTCCGCCCCTGTATCGACCGCGGCTAAATCGGGCGCGGGAATCCCCAGCAGCTCCCGCAGTTCCCCCAGGGTCCGCGGCCCCTTCACTCCCCCCTCCCCACGCTTCACGCCTAATTCTTCCTTCCCCTTCATATTTATGACCGCAAAGAGCCGTATCGGTTTTTCCTTTCCCTTTACCTTGACCGGGGGCATTTCTTCGGTGATAAGATGGTTTCCCATAAGGTTCCAGGTGTTTTCGGTGATGAGAATATCCGTGCCCATGGGTTTGTTCAGGGCTTCCGTCCGGCTGGCGAGGTTGACCGGATCCCCTATCACCGTGTACTCCATCCGCCGTTCGCTGCCGATCTGGCCCGCGGTTACCACCCCCGAATTGATGCCGCAGCCTATACGGATGGGCGGGTTCCGGGGGTCGTCGGCCCTCCGGCCGGAATTCATTTCCAGGAGGGCCCCGCGCATCATAAGCGCCGCCGTGACGCCGTTCAGGGCGTCCTCCTCCGGACTCCCCGCGGTGTAGGCGGTCCCCCAGTGGGCCATCACCGCGTCCCCGATAAACTTGTCCACCACCCCACCGGTTTTCTCCACGCACTCCACCATCCGGGTAAAATAGTCGTTCAGCCACTGGACGATCCTGTCCGAAGCCTCGTCCCCGTATTCCTTGGTGAAGTTTTCCGACTTCGCGGTAAAAGCGCGGATGTCGGAAAAAAAGACCGTGGCGTTTTTCGGCAGGCCTCCCGGCTTAATCTCCCCCCGCATGGCCCGGACGGCGATCTCCCGGTTGGTAAAACGGCCGAAGACGCCCAGGGCCGCGCTCATCCTGCCGAAACTTTCGGTTAAGGCGCCGATCTCGTCCCTGGTTTTCGATTTCAGGGCAACCTCAAACTGCCCTCCCTCAATCAACTCCGCCGCCCCGGCCAGGGCCTTTAAGGGGCCGCTGATGGTCTTGGAAAAAATCCAGATGAAAATGACGGAAGCGAAAACAACCGCCGCGGTCAAATAGATATTCCGCCTGGTGGTGGCGGCTATCCCCTCAAACACCACCTCGTATTCTATCGTGGTGATTACCGCCGCCCCCGCCATGGACAGCTTGGTAAAAGCCCCGAAATACCGCCTGCCGTCTTCCCCGGTGTAGAGGCTCTGCATGCTGTTCCTCGTATTGGCCCTCATGGCCTGGATAAAACCCTGGTTCTCCAAGCCGGCCCCCGCCATGACAAGCTCGTGCTCCGGGTGGACCAGCACCTCCCCGTCGCCGTTGATCATAAAGGACGAATTGGCCCCGGTCTCGAAGGTCCCGCTTAATGATTCGGAGGAAAAGAACACCGCCGCCGCGCCGGCCCCGCCTTCCTGCCAGGGATGCCAGGGATGGAACATAACCAGGAGGGGAATCCCGAAGGCCGGCGCTCCGTTGAGGATGATTGCTTCCCCCTGGGCCGCCCGTTCCACCGCGGAGCTTTGGGCCGCGAGAAAATCCTGCACCAGCGAGGAATCGGCCTCGTTGGACAGGAAAAACCGATGGTTAATTAAAAAGAGTGAGGAGTTGGGAGCGGAGGGTGAGGAGGGAAGAGCGGAGGGGGCGGAGTTTTCCGTCTCTTCACTCTTTTGCGGCGCAGCCGCAACAACGATGGCGGCGATGTCCTGGTTCCGCTCGAAGAAAAAGGCCGCCGCCTGCCGGGACAGGGCCGGGGAGCTTCCCGCCGCATTCAGGGTATCCAGCAGCACCAGGGCGTTGGACCGGATGCTGTTGAGGCTGTTTTCCGCCTCCGCCGCGGAACGGCTGTTTATGTTGAGGTTGTTGTCTTCCGCGGTTATCCGCACGTCGCTGGAGACCATTACCGACACCAGGAAGGTAATAAGGGACAGGGAAAGCAGTATGAGGATGGTAATGATGGTCACCAGCTTAAAACCGATGGGGTATTTTATTTTTGTTTTCTCAAGTCTTTTTCTGCTGTCCATATCCCTTCCTTAA
>JAISRW010000228.1 GCA_031273405.1 Treponema sp. | reverse complement strand
CCGTATAGACCGCAAAGCCCAGCAGTGACTTCTCCCTCACGATTTTGAGCATTATCCTGATCGAAAAGAAACCCACCAGGGCGGCGCTCAAGGCGCCCGCCGCAAGGGGGATAGGGCCGTTTCCGGGGGAGGCTTCGAGGGGGCTGTTCCCGGCCAAATCTTTTATCTGCAGAACCAGGGCGCCCAGTATGGCGGGGACGGAGAGGAGAAAGGAAAAGCGGGCGGCGAAATCCCTGTCCAGCCGGCGGGAAAGCGCCCCCGACAGGGTTGCCCCGGAGCGGGAAACTCCGGGCATAACGGCCGCCGCCTGGAGCGCGCCGACGGCAAGGGCGTCCCGCCAGGTCATTTCGTCCTGGTTCCGGGGGAGGCCGCCTTTGCCGGGCCGCCTGGAGATAAACTCGGAAACCCAGAGAAGCGCTGAGGTGATGAGAAAGGCAAAGCCCAAAAAATCCCCGGAACTAAAGGCGCTTTCGATGGAACCTTTGAAAAGAAGGGCTATGATAACCGCCGGGATAGTCGCGATAATGAGGTGCAGGGTGAGGGGCTGGAAAAGGCGGGTAAGGATGTTCAGAATATCCCGCCAAAGAACAACCACAACCGCCAGGAGGGTTCCGCAGTGGACCAGGGTGTCAAAGAGAAGGGCCGGCTCGGTAATCCCGAAGATCTTCTGAAACAGAACCAGATGGCCGGAACTGGATACGGGCAAGAATTCGGTGATTCCCTGGATAACTCCCAGGATTACGGCTTGGAAAATGCTCATGAGCCAATCCTAATAACAAGAGCCGGCAGAGGCAAGGGGACGCATAACAATGTTTAAAAATTTAAAAAATCCGTCCTCGCTGCTTTTAAAGCTCCCCGCCCCCCTTATCGCCGGCCTCATCTGGGTTCTTTCGTCCCAAAGCTCCCTGCCCCAGCCTGAGGGCGTCTTCGGGCTCGATAAGGCGGAACACTTTCTCGCTTACGCGGTTCTGGCCGCCGCGGCGGGGCTGTGGATTGCTCCCGCTTCCCGGCGGCGCCGGGCTTGGGGCCGCTTTTTCCTGATTGCCGGAATTGCCGCGGCCTACGGCCTCATCGACGAGGTCCACCAGGCCTTTGTCCCCGGCCGGGACTGCGGCGTGTGGGATTGGATCGCCGACGCCCTGGGTTCCGTTGCCGGCGCCGCCCTGATACGGGCCTTAGCACCTTGCTTAGACAAAAAACCGCAAGCTATGGAACGGTGACTCCTCTGTTTGAGTCAAGGGGCATCCTTACGCGGTTTGCAGCCGCGGTCTACGGACGATCTTGCTTTACCGGGCTCTGCGGGGTATGGTTTATCCATGAGGACTTTTAAACCGGGGTGGTCTTTTTTTCTGACGGCAGCGGTCATAATCTTCCTCGGGGCCGCCGGAGGGGTGTTTTTGCTCCGGCCCCCGGTGCTTGTCATAACCGATTCGTCGTTGAGCAGCCTCTACGGCCCGGTGAGGGCCTGGTTCAGCAGCCTTGAAAGTTCCCTCGCCCTTGGCCGCCGGGTCATCCCGGTGCCGGTGTCGGAAAACGCCGCCGCCGACATAGTGACCCTGGCCGCCGGAGCCGCCTCGCCCTCTCCCTATGCCGTCCTGTTTCCCTACCGGTACTATGACGGCGGCCGGCGGTATAAAGAGGAGTTTCCCGGGGTTCCGGTTCTCATCCTTGGCGCCAAGGAGGGGGAGCTTGCAGCGGGAACGGGCCTTCTTCCGGTTTATACCGACCGGGAAACCGATTTTTACCGGGCCGGCCTCTGCGCCGCCCTGCTGGCCCGGGAGGGGGAAAACGGCAATATCCTCCTGTTTTCTGACGGAACCATGCCGGGCAAAGAACGGGAAGCGTTTCTGGAAGGTTTAAGAGCCCAGGGGTTTATTAAGAATCCCGTTTATCTGGGTTTGAATGGGGATTATCAAAACTATCAGGATGTTTCTTGCGCGGTTCTTGCCGGTCCGGCAGTGCGTTTTCTCGCCGAAAACCGCAGGATCCCGGTTCTTCTTTTTTCCTGGATTGATCCCTCGATGACGCCCGCTGAGATCAAGGTGATCTTTGACGATTCCCCCTGGGCTCTGGCGGCGGGGGCGGTAAAAGCCGCGGAACAGGGGGCGGAACCGGGGCTTTTGCCCTCCCGCCCGCAGGTTCTCCGGGGGCGGTGCGGAGAGGATACGCGGCGGGCCCTTGGCGGCCTGGTCAGGGAGGAAAGGCCCCGATAACGGGAAAGAAGGCGGCGGTAAGGAGAAGCGGCTGCCCGGGCGCCTTCGCGGTTCAATTTCTTCCCTTATATGATAGTGACGGTGTGTCAGAGAACAAGAAAAGTTCCGGAATCACGCTGCGGCTGAATAGCTATGAAAAATCTTAAAAAATTCATAAAAAAACGCCTTGCCGCCGCATATTTCGGCCGATAATTCAAATAGCCCCTTGGGAGGTTTGACAAAAATCCAACAAGGAAATATAATCGTAATATCCACATTTCCCCCAAGGATCGGAGAAAGGAGTATGGGATGATACAAGGAAGTTTCAGAACAATCAGCCTCGCGGTTTGCCTAATTCTTGCGGCAAGTCTATCTGTGTTTCCGGCTTTTGGTGACGAAAGCACCATAGATTATGAAACGGTAATTCTGGAGACCTTTGATGGTGAAACCCGTCATGAATGGACGCTGGAGGGCAAGACCTATAGCTATGATTTTTCCTGGAAGCTTGATGCCAGCAAATTCGCGTCCGAGATTGACGGCGAAAAGTACCCCAAGATGAGCTACGTGCCTTCCTGGCCTCAGGCTCTTTTTGGGGTTAATCGGGAAGGCAGAAATCTGCAAAGTCTCGGTATCTGGGGCAATTTTGACCGCCGCGGATATAACTGGATCGATTTATACCCCGTAACGGGGGAGGGTGAAGACGCGGAACCTTTTGAGATCCCCCTGCCGGGCCGGATCTCTTACTTTGATATGTGGGTGTGGGGTTCTAATCTCAGGTATTATATAGAAGCCTACGTACGGGATTATCAGGGGATAATTCACAGTATACGCCTGGGTGATATCGCGTATGCCGGGTGGAAGAATTTGCGGCTCAAGATCCCCAATACCATACTCCAGTCCAAGCGCATTCTTCCCAAGCGGGCAGGCTTGACTTTTGTAAAATTCCGAATCTGGACCACCCCAACCGAAAACGTGAGCAATTTTTATATTTATTTTGACCAATTCAAGATGCTGACCGACGCGTTTGAAACTTTCTTTGACGGTGACGAACTGGCGGATCCTGAACGGATACAGCAGTTTTGGAGCAATAGCAATTAAGGAGGCCGGGAAAATGAAACGTTTTTTAGTCTTAGTTTTGGTTGTACTGCTTGCCGGTGCGGTTTTTGCCCAGCAGTCCAATGAAGTAGGTACTCCTCAATCTGAACGTCTTGGGATTGACGCCGCTCAGCAGTATCTAAAAGAGGTTTCGGTTGAGAAGTTTGAAAAAGACGGGTACTGGCATTCCTCCATTTCTTCCGATAACGGTTTTGTTACAACCAGGCTGTTTGCCGGCGGCCCGCTGGGTAAGGAGCCTATTCCCGACGAGGAAGGGCTGAATATACCCGACCAATATGTTTTGGGCACCCGGGTTGATTTTATCCATCGCGGTTATACCAGTTTTATTATTTATCCCACCCGGCCCATTCCCATCGAGGGTATTACCAAGACCATATCCATCTGGGTGGTCGGCCGGAACTATAACCACGAATTGAAAATTCTTTTGGAAGATTTCTTCGGCCGGTCTTTTGAGCTTTATGTAGGGAGGCTCAACTTTCAGGGCTGGAAAAAACTCACCGTGGCTATTCCTCCCCAAGCGGAAGACGGCATAAGCGGCATTGTCCAGAGGAACTATCACTATAATAACCGGATGGGTATTAAAGTCACCGGTTTCCGCATCGATGTAGATCCCTGGGAAGCCTACGGCAGCTACTATGTTTACTTTGACGATCTCCGGGCTGTTACCGATCTTTTTGCCGAAGACAACCGGGACCCCGACGATATGCCGGACACCTGGTGAAGAAGCCAAGGTTTTTATTAACCACAGACCACACGAACAACACGGACTTTTTGTTCGAATGTTTTTCTTTTGTCCGTGTGGTCTGTGGTTAAATTTCTTTTTCGTAACTACTCAGGTATATACGATATTTCATATATGTTTCTTGTTCTCAAGTACATTTAACAAAGGGGCTCCGCCCCTTTCGCTCCAATCGGCTCCATTTCGGGGCTAAAAACCCCTTCATTCCGCCGATTTCCGCTATCCCCGCATTAGTCCTGAGTAGTTACCTTTTTTCTCTCTTAAACGGCGGATTTTGTACACAAAAGCGTTTCCCGCTTTTCCTGTCCGTTTCACCAATCCCAGCCTGGAAAGCACGTAGAGGCATTTTCTCGCCAGGGTCGTGGTGATCCCGGCTTTTGCGGCCAGGTCTTTTACGGTAAATTCCGCATTCCTGTCAAAAGGGACGAAACGGTAGTAGTCCTTTGGCGCGGAAAGAACTATGGATTCGCGCCAGAGCGCCAGGGTTTTATCCTCGATACTGACCCCTTTGCGCCGCCAGGAGCCTTTGCCGTCGTCTTTCCGGCGTTCAAGGATGTCTACCAGCGCTATCTCTATGGTTATGTTCGGCACCAGGGGCAGCTCGGGCGCATAGAGCAGAACCTTAAAAAGGTGCCAGGCGCCGTTTTTCCCGGGGCTTTTGCGCCGGTGTACGAGTCTGCCGCCGGCATCGTAGAGCTCGATGTGCTTTTGGACAGCCACCGGATGCACTATGCGGACCCTGCCGGTTTCTGCCAGAATTTTGGCCTTTTCCCTGAGGGGGCCAAAACTGCCGGTCTGGACTTCGATTATTTCTCCCTCTCCGGTCGTCCCGTCACATACATAGCTTCCTACCTGGGTTTCGGTTTGGCCTTCCGAACCTATATAGCGGAATTTGAGGGCCCTGTGGAGGCTGCTTTCTTTTTCGGTTCCGATACGGCTGGCGGGCACTTTATTTTTCCGTGTATTCTTCCAGTTCCCTGGCGCTCATAAGTTCCAAATAGTGGTAGGTCTCGTTTCCGCCCTTGTTTTCTTTGGTGCTTATCCTGGCCACTCTGAAAACTATCATACGGTTTGTAGGGAGGGGTAGGGACAGAGGGCTGCCGTTAAGGTCTACAAGCTGGTTGAAAGGGAGACGGCCGGAAATTTCCTGAACATCCCCCTCGGGATAAACAATATAGTAATCGTTCATGAACATGCGGAAAGCATACCCGAGTCTAACTTTTAATACAAGTTTCGCCCTTGTTCTTAACGCTTGTATAGCATAGAAAAGAAAAAATGTCTACTATTCATAATTTTTTCGTCTTTTTCGCTTGTCACTTCATAAACGATATTATATAGTGGGATTAACTAGAAAAAAATAGAAAAAAATAGAAAAAAATAGGAGAATAGGGAAAAAGGATGGTATATTTAAGTACTCTGGATGACAAAGGGCGGATTAGTCTTCCCACCAGGCTCCGGGGAACTTTGACGGAAAACAAGCTTATTCTTACCAAAGGAAACAGCCTTGGCATCTGGGTTTTTCTTCCCGAGGCGTGGGAACAGTTTTCACAGGACGTGGCCGCTTCCGCCGCTTCCTTTGAGGAGTCTACGCTCATCCAGCACCAGTTCATTATTCCTATGGTAGAACAGGAGATCGATAAAGCCGGCAGGATCGCCATCCCGCCGAGCCTCAGGGATTTTGCCGGGCTTAGCCGGGACTGCAAAATCCTTGAAGCGAGAAAACATCTTGAGATTTGGGATTCCGAGTGTTACGAAGGCTATCTCAAGGCCAATACGGAGAAACTCCAGGGGATTATGGCAAAAATGGGGCCCCTGGGTATTTTTTCTTAGGAGATGACAAAGGTGGAGTTTGTTCACACGCCGGTTTTGCTGGAGGAAACAATCCGGTATCTCGCCCCCCGGGGTCCCGGAGAATTGATGGTAGACGCTACCATGGGCGAAGCCGGCCACAGCCATGCCTTCCTCTCCGGATTCCAGGATCTCAGGATCATTGGCGTTGACGCGGATAAGGAAATTCAGGAAGTCGCCAGGGAGCGGCTTAAGGAATTCGGGGACCGGGTTCAGTTTTATTCGGGCTGGTCTCATGATTTTTTTACCGAATATCCTTTTTCGATAAAGAGGCCCGATACCATCCTCATGGACCTCGGGGTAAGCCTGTATCACTTTGAAAAAAGCGGCCGGGGCTTTAGCTTCCGCTATGACGAGCCCCTGGATATGCGCATCGATACTTCTTCGGGGATAAACGCCGCGGAACTTATTTCGAGGCTTTCGGAAAAGGATCTGGCGGATCTTATCTACGCCAATTCGGGAGAACGTTATTCCAGGCGCATCGCCAGGGCCATAGCCGAGGCAAAGGCTTCGGGGCCGATTAAGAGTTCCCGGGCCCTCTCGGAGATTGTGTCCGCCGCGGTCCCTGCCGCTTACCGCCGCGGGCCGGTACATCCGGCTACGAAAGTTTTTATGGCCTTGCGAATCCGGGCGAATATGGAACTCTCGCGGCTTCCGGATCTGCTGGAAGCCGCCTTCAGGGTCCTGGAGCCGGGAGGCCGTATGGGGGTGATCAGCTTCCATTCGGCGGAAGACAAAATTGTAAAGGATTTTTTCAGAGTTAAAAACAAAGACTGTATCTGCCCTCCTGAAGAGCCGATATGTAGATGTAAAGGTCAAAGACTTCTCAATCTCCTTACCAGAAAGGGTATCACCCCGACGGAGGAAGAGATTCGCGGGAATCCCCCTTCCCGGAGCGCGAGGCTGCGGGTAGCGGAAAAAGTTTTGGATGAGGCTGGATCATGATTAAGCGTTGTTTGCTTCTTTATTTTGTTGTTTTTTCAATCCCTTGCTTCCTGGGCGTTATCGCTTGGCAGTCCACCCGGTACGCGGGACTGGAGCGGGAGACCAGGCGCCTTGAGGCGGTCCAGGAAAACTGGGTGGAAAGTAATAAACGGCTGATCGCGGGGATAGCCGTACTCACATCTTCGGAAAGGATAAACTATATCGCGGTTCACGATCTGGGGCTTTCGAGGATACGTCCTGAGGATGTGCTGCAGATCCGGATCGAAGAGAGGACGGGCTATTGATGAATCAGATCCTGATGGATTTTGACGAACTGGCCGGAGCCGCGGGGGCCCGCATTTTTCCCGGGAGCGGGAGCGGGGGAGGGGAGGGCTTTTCCTCGGTCGGCGTCGATTCGCGAAAAATAGAAGAAGGCGCTCTCTTTGTAGCCCTCCCCGGGGCCAGGGAGGACGGCCACCGCTTTGTGGAAGACGCTTTCAGAGCCGGCGCCTGTGCCGCCATGGTGGCCGAGTCCAGAGTGGAAGTCTTGAACCTGTGCCGGCTGGCCGGGGAATGGGGGAGGGTCCTGGTGGTGGTGGAGGATACCCTCCGGGGCCTTCAGGACGCGGCCGCTTTTTATGCCGGCAAATTTCCCCGCCTTGTCCGGGTATGTGTCACAGGCTCGTCGGGAAAAACAACCACCAAAGAGATAGCCGCCGCCATGATCAGGGGCGAAAAGAAAGTAGTGATGAACAGCGGCAATCTCAATTCCGAGACAGGGCTTCCCCTCTCGGTATTCAATATACGCCCCGAGCACGAGGTGGGGATCTTCGAGGCGGGAATGAACCGGCGGGGAGAAATCGGCGAACTGGCCCAGGTACTGAAACCTCACATTGCCTTGATCACCAATATAGGTTCTGCCCATATCGGGATTGTCGGCGCGAAAGCCTCTATCGCTGAAGAAAAAAAAGATGTTTTTTCCTGTTTTACCGGAACCGAAACCGCCCTTGTTCCCGCCGGTGACGAATACTCGGATTTTCTTGCCCGGGGTGTCAGGGGGAAGGTTCTTTTTTACGGCCCCGAAGAATTTCCCGAATTTGGGGAAGTCAGGGACCTGGGCCTGGAAGGGGCCGAAATAGACTGGGACGGAGAAATGGTCCGCTTCGGCCTTCCCGGAAGATTCAACCTGAAGAACCTTCTGGCCGCCGCCGCGATAGCCCGGGAGATCCCCGTCAGTTCCGCTTCCATACGCCGGGGTCTGGGATCGATAAAGCCTCTCTTTGGCCGGGGCGAAATTCTTGCGGGGAAAACGACGGTAATTCGGGACTGCTATAATTCAAACCCCGAAAGCCTTGAAGCGGCGGTTGATTTTTGCGACAACCTCACATGGCCGGGCAGGAGGCTCTACGTCATTGGCGCCATGGTCGAACTGGGCAAAGAAACCGAAGAAGCCCACAGGAAAATAGGCCGCATCCTCTCCGATTCCATCGCCGAAAGGATCTTTCTTTACGGCGCCGAAACCGAAGCGGCCGCGGCGATCCTGGCTTCCATGGAGATCCCCTTTTTCTACACCGATTCCATGAAAGAACTCGGCAGGACCCTGGAAGATTATATCCGGCCCGGGGATTTGGTGCTCCTCAAAGGGTCCCGGAGCTGCGCCCTTGAGCAGCTGACGCCGGTGCTTCTGGGGGCCCGGGAGACGGTCGGGGCCGTCGGCGAATATTGCGCCGCCGCGGGGAGGGGATAGGTGTTTTTAAAATTTGTCTATCCCTGGGTAAAATTTTTCACGCCTCTGAATGTGTTTCAGTACCTGACCTTCAGGAGCGCTTACGCCGCCCTTACCACCCTGCTCATCTGTTTTGTTTTCGGCCCCAGGATTATCGAAGCCCTCAGGGGACTCAAAATAGGCCAGGCGGTACGGGAAGACGGTCCGGCTACGCATCTTAAGAAAGACGGGACCCCGACCATGGGGGGGGTCTTCATTGTTTTTTCGGTTCTTGTTTCCATGTTTCTGTGGCAGGATCTGAATAACCGCAAGGTATGGCTGGTCCTGGGGGCTTTTACCGGCTTTGCCGTTATCGGCTTTCTGGATGATTATCTCAAAGTGAAGCGGCATAATTCGGCCGGGCTTCCGGCCTGGGGGAAACTGGCGGGGCAATTCATAGCCGCCCTGGCGGTGGTTCTGTACCTCTATTATACCGGAGACGAAGAGGTCACCTATCTTTATATTCCCTTCTTTAAAAACCCGGTGTTGGATCTCGGTGTATTCTGGATACCCTTCGGCGTCCTGCTTATTATGGGAGAATCCAACGCGGTAAATTTTTCCGACGGTCTGGACGGCCTTTTGGCGGGGCTCCTGATTCTGGTTTTTGCCACCCTGACCATCCTTACCTATCTTTCCGGCCGGGCCGATTATTCTTCGTATCTGGGGATCCCCTACATTACAGGCGCCGGCGAGCTTACGGTATTCTGCCTTGCCGCCGTGGGGGCCTGCATAGGCTTTCTCTGGTTTAACGCCCATCCTGCCGAGGTTTTTATGGGCGACGTGGGAAGCCTTTCCCTTGGCGGGGTGGTGGCGGTCATATCCCTGATTATAAAAAAAGAAATCCTGGTTCTTATCATCGGCGGTGTTTTTGTTCTGGAAATCGCCTCGGTAATAATCCAGGTTTTGTCTTTTAAACTGCGGGGGAAGAGGGTCTACCGCATGGCCCCCATCCATCACCACTTCGAATTAAGCGGCTGGCCGGAACCAAAAGTGGTAATCCGTTTCTGGATTTTAGGAGGGTTGTTTGCGATCATCGCGCTTTCGACGTTGAAGATCCAATAACAGGCTTATGAGTCAGTTCGATAATGAAAGACCGGCAGGGAGCCGGCATGTGGATCATATTCTAGCCGCCTCGGTTTTGTTCCTTACCGGTATCGGCCTGGTAACGCTCTATTCTTCTTCCTTTGCCTTTGCGGAACGGTTTTTCGGGAACGGTTTCTATTTTATTTCCCGCCAGATCGTGCTGGCAGGGGCCGGACTGGTTCTGTTTTTTATTGCTTCCCATGTCAGGCTGGAACTGATCCGAAAATGCGTCAAGCCCCTGGTAATAGTGAGCATCATCCTCTGCGTCCTCACCTTTGTCCCCGGTATCGGGGTGAATAAAAACGGCGCCCCCCGATGGATCAGGATCGCCTCATATACCTACCAGCCTTCGGAATTGGTTAAGTTGACCCTGCCTCTGTATCTTGCCCACATCTTTGACAAGAAGGGAGAAGAGATAGACAGATTTTCAAAAGGCATACTTCCTCCCGTGGTGATTACCGCTCTTTTTTTCATACTTATTTATCTGCAGAATAATTTTTCCACCGCCGTGTTTCTGGCGGCCAACGCGCTGTTTATGTTTTTTATTGCCGGCGTAAAACTTCAGTATTTTTTCAGCGCCATCGTTATGCTGCTGCCCCTGTCGAGCCTTCTTATCCTGACCAGGGAGCACAGGCTCAGGCGGCTAATCAGTTTTATCAATCCCCAATGGGAGCCCCAGGGCGCTGGTTACCAGGTCCAATCTTCCCTGCTGTCCATTATTTCGGGAGGTTTTTGGGGCAAAGGAATCGGGCAGGGGACAAGAAAAATCGCCAGCGTTCCCGAGGTCCATTCGGATTTTATTTTTTCCGCTTTCGCGGAAGAATCGGGTTTTTTTGGGGTGCTTCTTTTTTGCCTTCTCTTTGCCGTTTTTGCGGCCAGAGGATTCCGGGCCGCTTTGGGGAACGAAAAATTATTTTTCCGTTTTTTGGGCTGCGGACTGGTGACCATGATCATATCCCAGACCCTGGTAAATATAGCGGTGGTTTCCGGGGCCTTGCCGGCCACAGGGATTCCGCTGCCGTTCTTTTCCGCCGGCGGATCTTCCCTGGCGACCACCCTGGTTATGGCCGGCCTTATTGTCAATGTCTCAAAATATTCAAAGGCGCCGGTTTATGAAGGCGGGGCAATAACTTTGGGAGGAGAGGTATAAATGGCCGGAGACTATATTTTTTCCGACGATGTAGTCCGGGTCCCCGAAGCGGTCCCCTCGCGGATCGGGAAGATCCTTAAATGGATGATTCTGATTATTTCCCTGATTCTTGGCGCCGAATTGATTTGGCTTTTTGGGGTTACTCCCTTCATGCCCTTCTCCCGCATCGATATTTCCGGCGGCCCTCTGGGCAGGGAGGCTGTTTTTGCCGAAGGCGGGATAACTCCCCAGTCCTCCTTTGTTTCCCTCAATGTCCGGAAGACCGAAAAAGCATTCAGGAATTTGCCGGGGATAGAAAAGGCAAGGGTTTTTAAGCGTTTTCCCGACAGGCTCGAAATAATTCTGGAAGGTCGCAAGGCCGCTGCGTTTTCTCTGGCAAACCTCAGCGGCGTCCTGGTGCCGGTGTTTTATGACAAGGAGGGGGTGGTTTTCCAGTTAGGTTTTGATGAAACCCTGCAGGCCGAATCTTTCCCGGTGATTTCGGGACTGGTGATTGAACAGCCTTTCCTGGGGATGAGGCTTCCGGCCATGTTTAACTCCTTTTTGGAATCCCTGGAAGAGATTGAACTCTCCGCGCCGGAACTGCTGGCCGCTGTTTCGGAGATACAGATCAACCGGAAACTTTTTGACGGTTTTGATTTGACTCTCTATCCTGTGCATAACCGGATCAGCGTCCGTCTTTCGGAATTGAACGAAGAGCTGCTTCGGTATACGCTATTGATAGTGGACGCTCTTGCCGCGGAGAACAGCGGAATAGAAACCATTGATTTCCGCTCCGGCATCGCCTCTTACACCGTAAAGGCGGGCAGGGAACGGAGTTTCAAGGAGGCTCTTTCTGAATAATGAAGATATGGTAGTCGGTCTTGATATTGGAACGACCAAGGTATGCGCCGTTATAGGCGAACGCGGCGCAAACGGGAGTCTCGAAATTACCGGGATAGGAACCTGCCCTTCTACGGGCCTGCGGAAAGGGGTGGTGGTGAATATCGAAGCCACCCTCCGGTCGGTGGCTTCCGCCATTGAAGCGGCGGAAATGATGAGCGGCCGGGAAGTGAAAAACTGCTGGACCGGCATAGGCGGGAGCCATATCGACGGGATCAATTCCCGGGGCGTTGTGGCGGTGCGGAAAAACAGGGAGGCCAGGGGAGCCCCGGAGCCCCGGGAAATAGGGGCGGAAGATATTGAGAGGGTTCTGGAGGCCGCCCGGGCTGTGGTGATCCCCATGGATCGCCAGGTTCTCGAAGTCATTCCCCAAAGCTATATTGTGGACGACCAGAAGGGCATCAGGGACCCGATGAATATGATTGGCGTGAGGCTGGAATCGGAGGTCCACATCATTACCTGTTCAATCACGGGCGCCCAGAATCTTGTAAAATGCGTTAACCGCGCCGGATTCATGGTTAACGATCTTATTCTCCAGTCCCTTGCCGCGGGCCGTTCGGTGCTGACTCCCGAGGAACAGGAACTGGGGGTGGCTCTGGTCGATATGGGCGGAGGGACTACCGATGTGCTGGTTTATTCCGAAGGGGCTCCCTATTCCACTACCACTATCCCCGCGGGGGGAGCCCAGGTTACCAATGACATTTCGATTATCAAGAATTTGTCATTTGAGACCGCCGAAAAGATCAAGCTTGACGCCGGCTGCTGCTGGGAGCCTTTTCTTGAGGACGACGGGGATATCATTGTTCCGGGAGTAGGGGGAAGGATCCCCCAGCCCATACCGAAGTCCCAGATTCTTGCCATCATAAGTCCCAGGGTGGAAGAGATCTTCAAAATGGTCAGGGAAAAGCTGGAGGTCCTGGCGCTTTCCCGGCGTCTGGGCGGGGGAGTGGTGCTGACAGGCGGCGGGGCCCAGCTTTTGGGGGCCGCGGAGCTGGCTTCCCGGGTGTTTAAGCTCCCTGTGAGGGTAGGGGTTCCCCTGCCTTTCGGGGGGCTGGTGGAGGAATACCGCAGCCCGGCCTACGCTACCGCCGTCGGCCTGGTGCTGGAAGGCAATGCCCGGTCCGGGAAAACCGCTTCCGCCCCCCCGGCCGACGGAAGGGGCCGGGAAAAGGGGAAGCTCATTTGGGATTCGTTAATGGACTGGTTTAGGAAAGAAATTTTTTAAGGTTTCGATAAGGAGCTTTTTCCAAAACCCGGTTGGTTTCGGGAAAGCCTTTAAAGTTTCAAAAAAAAGCAAAGGGATCAGGAGGGGTTTATGATGAGTTTTAAAGTGATCGATGATGAATTGATCGATTTCAGCAAGGCTGCGGGCGGCAAAAAGGAAGAAGATCAGCAGCCGGTGGTAATTGTGGTTGTCGGAGCCGGGGGGGGCGGTTCCAACGCGGTGGACGCCATGATCAGGTGCGGCATCGAGGGGGTTAGATTCCTTGCCGTCAACACCGACGTCAAGGTTCTGGTCAAAAGCCTGGCCGAGTCGAAGCTGCAAATCGGCGTCAATACCACCGCGGGGCGGGGCGCCGGCGGCATGCCCGACAGGGGCGAAAAGGCGGCCCAGGAAGACGAGACGAAAATCAAAGAGGCCCTCAAAGACGCCGACATGGTTTTTGTCATCGCCGGCATGGGAGGCGGTACGGGGACGGGTTCGGCTCCGGTCATCGCCAGGGTTGCCAAAAGCCTCGGGGCCCTCACGGTGGGAGTGGTTACCAAACCTTTCGGCTTCGAGCTCAACAAGAGGATGAAGCAGGCCGAGGAAGGAATCGACAAGCTGCGGAACGAAGTTGATACCCTCATCGTGATTCCCAACGAGAAGCTCTTTAATATCATTGACAGGAAAACTCCTTTCAAGGCGGCCTTCGCCAAAGCCGACGAGGTGCTTTACCAGGGAGTGAAGGGCATATCGGATATTATCGTCGAAACCGGTTATATCAATATTGATTTTGCCGATGCTGAAGCCGTCATGCGGAACCAGGGCGACGCTCTCATGACCACGGGTTACGGCCAGGGGGAAGACAAGGTGGGGGAGGCTGTTTCCAGCGCCATGGACAATCCCCTTCTGGAAGATACCTCCATCAAGGGCGCCACCCAGATACTCGTCTATGTGTCGGGGGGGGAAGACTTCTCCCTGGTTGAATACGACGAGGTGATAAAAGCCATAACCAAGGACATTCACCCTGACGCCAATGTTATCGCGGGTATGTACGTCGACCCCGATATGGAAGGCAAGATTAGGGTGACGGTAATTGCCACCGGCTTTGAATCCGCCGCTTCCCGGAAAGTCCAGACTTTCCCTAACGCCGACAAGGGGACGTCCAAACCGGCGGAAGTCATAACGGACGAGGAATACCAGACTATGAGGGACAGGACCAAGAAGCAGAATGATTTTCTTCCCCACCGGAACGGTTACGCCGAGGAAGATCTTGATATTCCGACCCTGATACGGGATCGCCGTTTTATTTCCTCAGCCGGAGGAGACGCTTCCGGCAGAACCGGTTCCTTCGATAAAGCCGGTTCGAGTTAGGGACCGATGGTGGATAATCAAACCCTGCTGAACCGTTATCATTCCCGTCTCATCGCCCTGGAACGGCGGGCTTCTCTGACAGCCGAAACCTACTGCCTGGAGATCCGCCGCTTCCTTCTATGGCTTGAAAAAGAAAAGCTTACGGTTAACCAGAGCGGCGGCGAGGCTCCCCCGGAGAGGCAGGCGAATTTTTCGGACTTTTCCCGCTATCTTGAACACCGGCGGGATGCGGACGGCATAGATTCCCGGTCTGCGGCAAAGGCTATTTCGGCCCTGCGATCCTTTTTCAGGTTTCTGGTGGAAGAACATATACGGGACGACAACTGCGTTACCCTCCTGGAAAGCCCCCGCAGGGGAGGAAGGCTGCCGGCGGTGCTTCAAGAGGGCGAGGCGGACAGGCTCCTGGCTCTGATAGATACCCAAACCCCTCTGGGTATACGGAACCGGACCCTCTACGAGCTCATCTATTCCGCAGGCCTGCGGGTTTCCGAAGCGGCGGCCCTCAACACCCGGGACCTTTTCCTTTCCGAAGCCATGGCCAGGGTCATGGGAAAGGGCCGCAGGGAGAGGCTGGTGATTTTCGGCCCCGATGCGGTGTTCTGGCTCAGGCGCTACCTCGCCGAGGTGAGGCCGGCCCTGCTGGGGCGCCGCCAGAGCCCCGCTCTCTTTGTGAGCCGCTCCGGAAAGCGCCTTTCCCGCAAAGGGATATGGAAAAACTATGCCGCTCTGGCGGATCAGGCGGGGGTAAGCTCCAAGATCCACACCCTGAGGCATACCTTTGCCACAGAGCTTTTGTCAGGGGGCGCGGATCTCCGGTCGGTGCAGGAACTGCTGGGCCACGCGGATATTTCCACCACCCAGGTTTATACCCACGTGAACGATTCCCTTCTTCGGGAAAGCCACCGCCGCTATCTGCCCCGGCTCAGGGAATTGGAAGAATCGCCATGAAAAACAAAAAAGACTTCCTTATCCCTTTCCTGGTTATTTTAACCTTTATCCTGGGTCTGGCCGCGCTGATTACCTATCAGACCAGGAAGGACCGCAATGATCTGGCGGTCCATATCGCCGGTCTCGGCCGGAGCGGAACTCCCGCCACCATAGAGGAGCTTAAGGCCGCCATTGGGCAATACGAAAAGCAGATCGAGGCTTATGTGCAGGCCGGCGCGAAAACCGGGATTTACTGGAAGATCCTTGCCAGCCGCCTCCAGGACAGGGGTCTCCATAACGAAGCCCTGGAAGCCCTGGAGCGGGCGATTTACTATACCCCGGAAGATCCGGTGCTCCATTATCTCACCGGGATTTCGGCGGCCACCGCCGCCAAGTCTTCCCATAGCTTCCCCGGAGGGGATAACAGCGCAAGGGAGGGGCTCTTTGTCCTGGCCGAAGAAGCCTACCGCCGGGCCATTGAACTGGACGGCAGGTATTTAAACCCCCGCTACGGCATAGGGGTGCTCTATGTGTTTGAACTGGACCGGCCGGAAGAAGCCGTTCCACACCTTGAAAAGTACCTGGAGATTTCCAAAAGCAATGTGGACGTCATGTTCATACTGGCCAGGGCCTATTTTGTGACCGGGAATTTTCAGTCCGCCGCGGATCTTTACAGCCGGATAATCAGCCTTACCAAGGATGAGGCCAAAAGGCTCGAAGCCCAGAATAACCGCTTTGCCGCCATGGAGCGTCTCTATGGTTAGCCGCGGGCTTTTGGATCTGATGATTACCCGCATTCCCGGTCTTTCTCCTGTGGAAAAGGCCGAATTGTGCCGGAAATTTGACAGGGAGGAAGACTTTTCATTACTTTCAAAGAGAGATATAGAAGGGATTCTCAAGCGCCCGGCGGGACGGGAATTCTGGACCATGGACGCGTTGAGGGCCGGGGCCGAAAAGGACGAAACCCGCTGCCGCCGCCTGGGCATAGGGATGGTTTCCCTGGCCGGCGGTGATTATCCCCCCCTGCTTCGGGAAATTTACGATCCCCCGGTTCTTCTCTTTTACCGGGGCTCCCTTCCCTCAGGCGATCAAAGCCTGGCGGCTATTGTGGGAACCAGACGGCCTTCGGCGGCGGCGGCGCTTCAGGCTTATAAGCTGGGGAAGGAATTCGGCTGTTTCGGCGTGCCTGTGGTGTCGGGCCTTGCTTTGGGGATTGACGCTTTGGCCCATAGAGGGAATATTGAAGCTAGGGCTCCCGCTGTGGCGGTCCTGGCTTCCGGGCCGGACCAGGTTTATCCCCTTTCAAACCAGGATCTGGCCCGGCGGATTCTCTCCGGCGGCGGGGCCCTGGTTTCGGAATATCCTCCGGGAACAGGGGTGAGAAAATGGAATTTCCCCGCCCGGAACCGGATCATATCGGGCTTGGCCCGGCTGGTGGTGATAGTGGAGGCGCCGGCCGCTTCGGGGGCCCTCATCACCGCATCCTTCGCCCTGGAGCAGGGCCGGGAGCTTTTGGTGGCCCGGGCGGGCCTTTCTTCCGCCCAGGGAGCGGGCACGGCCCGCCTGGCGGAGGAAGGTGCCGCGGTCATCGGTTCGGCCGCCGAAATCATGGAAAAACGAGGGTTAACGGAAAATTCCCTCTTGGCAGACCGGGAAATTCAGGAAGGTCCTTTAAAGGACAATTCCTCCGGAGGGGCTTTTTTGGCGTCCTCTCTTGCCCGGGAATTAAATATTAGCTTGTAAGGGTTGTTTGCATGGCGCTTGATGTTGAAAAAACAGCGAAGACTAAAAAGCCTAAAAGCGGAAAAACCAGGGAGAAAAAGCCCCCGAAGATCCGCAAGACTCTGGTAATAGTGGAATCTCCGGCCAAGGCTAAAACCATCGAAAAATACCTTGGTTCGGACTATACCGTTAAAGCCTGCATGGGCCACCTCATCGATCTTCCCAAATCGCGGCTGGCCATCGATGTGGTTAAAAATTTTGAACCCGAATATATCACCGTCCGGGGGCGGGCAAAACTCTTGAAGGAACTCCAGGGGGACGCGAAGAAAGCTTTTTCGGTGCTTCTGGCAAGCGATAACGACAGGGAAGGGGAGGCCATTGCTTGGCATCTCAGAAACGCTATCAGCGCCAAGGCGGATCAGGTTCCCATTAAGCGCATAAGCTTTAACGAGATTACCCCCCAGGCGATCAGGGAAGCGGTGGAGCATCCCGGCGCCATCGACGAGGATAAAGTGAACGCCCAGAAAGCCCGGCGGATTTTGGACAGGCTGGTGGGTTATAACCTTTCGCCCCTGCTCTGGAAGAAGGTCAAGAACGGCCTCTCCGCCGGGAGGGTTCAGTCTGTAGCCCTGAGGCTCATCTGCGAACGGGAGAAGGAGGTGGAGTCCTTTATCCCCGTAGAGTTCTGGACCCTGGAGGCGGACTTTAAGGTAGGAAAAGCATCGTATACGGCCCAGCTTGTTTCATGGAACGGCGCAAAGCCCGAACTCAAGAGCGAGGACGAGGTCCGGGCCATCATTGAGATCATAAAAAACAGCGACTGCGTTGTTTCGGATATACGGGAGACGGAAAAAACGATAAAGCCCCGGCCTCCTTTTACGACATCCCAGCTCCAGCAGACCGCGGCGAACCGCCTGGGCTTTACCAGCAGGAAGACCATGCAGGTGGCCCAGATGCTTTACGAGGGGGTGAATATAGGCTCGAACCGCATAGGCCTCATCACCTATATGCGCACCGATTCGGTGAGAATAGCCCAGTCGGCCCTGGACGAGGTGCGGGAATGGATAGGGAAACATTTCCCCAGGGATCTCCCCGAAAAGCCCGCGGAATACGCCGCAGGCAAGAAGGCCCAGGACGCCCACGAGGCCATACGCCCGACCTATGTAAGCTATACTCCCGAGGAGGTAAAGGAATATCTTACCAGGGATCAATTGAGGCTTTATAGCATAATCTGGGAGCGTTTTGTGTCGAGCCAGATGAACAACGCCAAAACCAGGACCGTCAGCGCCGATATTACGGTGCGGCGGACCGGCGGGAACGAAACCGGCATCTTCCGCGTCTCGGGAACCAAGATCATCGAGAAGGGCTTCTATCAGGTCATGAAGCTGCTGGCTTCCAGGGACGAAAAGGGGAGCGCCTATCCCAGCCTCAAGATAGGGGACCAGGTGAAGGTGGACGATTTCAGGCCGGATCAGCATTTTACCCAGGGGCCTTCCCGCTTTACCGACGGCACGATTGTGAAGACCCTGGACGAGAAGGGCATAGGTCGGCCTTCTACCTATCATTCGATTGTCTCGGTGCTTCTTGACCGCTACTATGTGGTCAGGTCCAACCGGCAGCTTGTGCCCACTCTTTTGGGGAAGATGATCAACGATATGCTGGTGGAATATTTTTCCCATTATGTTGATTCAGCTTTTACCGCGGTCATGGAAACCAAGCTTGACGAAGTGGCGGAAAACCATATCCTCTGGCCCGACATGATTCGGGAATTCTGGTTTCCCTTCAAGGAACAGGTGGACGAGGTAGGCAAGACCCTTGAATCCTTTAAAGGCTCCCTGGACGAAGCTACCGACTATGTATGCGAAAAGTGCGGCAAGCCCATGGTGAAGAAGCTGGGCCGCTTCGGGTTTTTTTTGGCCTGCTCCGGGTTTCCCGACTGCCGGAATACCAAATCGATCCCCCTGGCCAAGTGCCCCAAGTGCGGCGGCGATGTAGTAGCCCGGAAGACCAAGGGCAGGGGCAAGGAATTCTACGGCTGCACCAATTATCCCCAGTGCGATTTTATAAGCCACTTCAAGCCCATAAACCAGAGCTGTCCCAAGTGCGGCCAGTTCATGGTGGAAAAGTACGACAAAAAAAACGGCGCCCACAAAGCCTGCGTCAATCCCGACTGCGATTATTTCCATTCCAGCGACGACGAGGAGCCGGTTCCCCGGGGTACAAGCGATGATGAATGACATAATCAGCGGCAGAATAGGCCGGTACCTGGAATATCTCAAAGCCGTCCGGGGCGTTTCGGAGCGTACCGTTGCGGCCTATACCAGGGATCTGGGCCGCTATTCGTCCTATTGCGGCAACCACGGTTTCCTCCCCGAGGAGGCCGATCAGGCGGGGGTCCGGGGCTTTATCGCGGACCTGAGCGCCGAAGGCATAGCCTCGGTAAGCGTGAACCGCTCCCTCTCTTCGATCCGGGGTTTTTACCGCTGGTTGATGCGTTTCGGCTGCCGGGAGGACGATCCTTCCGCTTTGCTCAGGAATCTCAAGACCCCCAAGACCCTGCCGGCTTTTCTCCTGGAAAAGGAAATGGCCGACTTTTCGGAGCTTCCCGATAGTGCGGGCATTCTCTGGCCCGAAAGGGACAAGGCATTGATCCTGGTTATGTATTCCGCCGGCCTCCGTATTTCGGAACTGGTGGAACTTTCCCTTAAAAAAATAGAAAAGGATTTTTCCGGCGCCTTAATCATAGGGAAGGGGGATAAGGAAAGGCAGGTGTTTTTTTCCGACGAGGCCCGGGAAGCCCTTCTCGCCTATCTGCCCATGAGGCAGGCCAGGGTAAAGAGGGAGGGCCCCACCGACAGGCTCTTTGTCAACCGCCAGGGCAGGCCCATTTCGATTCCCGGAGTGAGGTGGATCATCAACCAATACGCCGCAAGGTCGGGGCTGGGGAAGAACATAAACCCCCACGCCCTGCGGCACAGCTTTGCCACCCATCTGGTTAATTCAGGCTGCGATGTCAGGGTAGTCCAGGAACTTTTGGGCCACGCCAGTATTTCGACTACCCAGCGCTATACCCATGTAAATACGGAAAGACTCAAAAATGTGTACGGAAAGGCCCATCCCCACGGCGGGAGCCAATCCCGGAGGAAGCTAAAGTGAAAGATGTGAAGATTAGGTCCACCACCGTTGTGGCGGTCAGGCGGGACGGGAAGGTGGCTATGGCCGGAGACGGGCAGGTAACCATGGGCGAGACGGTGATGAAGAACAACGCCCGGAAGGTGAGGCGCCTGATGGAAGGAAAGGTGCTCTGCGGTTTTGCCGGCGCCACCGCCGACGCCTTTACCCTCTTTGACCGTTTTGAGGCAAAGCTCAAGGAATATTCGGGGGATCTTTTACGGGCGGCCGTGGAGCTTGCCAGGGACTGGCGCACCGACCGGACCCTGCGGCGCCTCGAAGCCCTGCTGCTGGTGGCGGACCTCCACAAGACCCTGCTTATCTCGGGTACCGGCGACGTGATAGAGCCGGCGGAAGACGCCCTGGCCATAGGCTCAGGCGGCAATTACGCCTATGCCGCGGCTCTCGCTTATCTTGACGCTTCGGATCTTTCGGCCAGAGAAATCGCCGAACGGAGTTTGAAAATAGCGGGGAATATCTGCATCTATACCAACGGGCAAATAACCCTGGAAGAACTTGAACAATAAGGAGAACTTCCTGATGGACAAAGACATCGCGGCGGCAAAAAACGACGCCAACAGAACCCTGGACAGGCTCACTCCCCGGGAGATCGTGGCGGAACTGGACAAATACATCGTGGGCCAGAAAAAAGCCAAACGGGCGGTGGCGGTGGCTCTCCGTAACCGCATCCGCCGGCTCAGGATTGACGCCGAGATGCGGGAAGATATTACCCCCAAGAATATCCTTATGATAGGCCCCACGGGAGTGGGCAAGACCGAGATCGCCAGGAGGCTTGCCAGGCTGGCGAATTCTCCCTTCGTCAAGGTAGAAGCCACCAAGTACACCGAAGTGGGCTATGTGGGCCGGGACGTGGAATCCATGATCCGGGACCTCATGGCCGCCGGGGTTCAGATGGTGAAACAGGAGATGCAGGAATCGGTTACCGCCGAGGCCGCCCGCCGGGCGGAGGAAGCCCTCTTGGATCTCCTCCTTCCGGGAACGGAAAAGAAAACCAAGGGGGGTAAGTCCCGTCCCGTGGTCAGGCCCATGGGTTCCTTTTCCATTAACCCCGGCAATTCCGGCGGAACAGGCCCGGCCTTTATGGGGACCGCCATACAGATAGGGATTCCCGCCGGGAACTCCCGCCGGCCGGCCGGCAGGGATGCCGCCGAAGGCGCGGCAGCGGAAGCCGGACAGGCGCCTGAGGAAAAGGGCCCCGACAAGGCGGCCGCGGCGGCTACCAGGGAAAAATTCCGGACCATGCTCAGGGAGGGAAAGCTTGAGGACAGAACCGTGGAGATCACGGTGGACCAGGCCCCCCAGTTTCCCGCCTTTGAAATGATGGGGGGCGCCATGGAGGATCTGGAATCCAGCCTTTCGGGAATGGCGGGCTTTTTCGGGGGTGGCAAAAAAAAGAAAGTGGTCACCATCAAGAGGGCCAGGGAGATCCTCATCGCCGAAGAATCGGAGAAGCTCATAGACCGGGACCGGGTAAGCGACGAAGCCCGGCAGAGGGTGGAAGAGACAGGGATCGTCTTTATCGACGAAATTGACAAGATAGCGGTCAAGGGGGACAGGGGCGGCGGCCCCGACGTATCCAGGGAGGGGGTGCAGCGGGACATACTCCCCATTGTGGAAGGGGCGACGGTGACGACCAAGTGGGGGCCGGTGAATACGGAGCATGTGCTTTTTATTGCCGCCGGGGCCTTCAATATCGCCAAGCCTTCGGATCTTATCCCGGAGCTCCAGGGGCGCTTCCCCTTGAGGGTGGAACTGGATTCCCTGGGTAAGGACGATTTTCTCAGGATCCTCACGGAGCCCAAGAATGCCCTTACCAAGCAGTATGTGGAACTCATGGCTACGGAAAACGTGGACATAGAATTTACCCCCGAGGCGGTGGAATGTCTTGCCGCCCTGGCGGCGGAGGTCAACGCCAGCCTCGAAAACATAGGCGCCCGGAGGCTTCATACCATCATGGAGGCCCTCCTGGAAGAGCTTTCCTTTGAGGCCCCCGATATTGCCCCGGCAAAGGTGCCTGTCACCGTGGATTATGTGAATCAGAAACTGGCGAACCTTGTTAAGGATCAGGACCTGGGGAGATATATTTTGTAGGCCCTAAATTAGTTTTGGCTTATGCCGATGATAGAAGATGGGAGGAAAGTATGATTGTAAACAATAATTTC
>JAISRW010000166.1 GCA_031273405.1 Treponema sp. | reverse complement strand
GTGATCCTGACTATGTACCAGACCCTGGGCGACCTGGACGGAGTCGGCGGACCTTTGGTTAATATTATCATGAAAAATTACAAAAAGATCGACGCCATGACCTACGATATTGAAATTTGGGATACCATATACGACACCGCGGGAAACCATATAACCGCTGCGGATGTGGTTTGGTGCCATCAAACGGCGGTTAAGGCCGGAAATAATACCAATACGCGCTATATAGCAAATATCGAAACAACAGGCGAGTACACTCTCAGGCTGGTTTTAAACGCCGACTTCGTAGGGGTATTTGAAAACGTTGTAAAGATAGTATGCATTGTTTCCCGGAAAGCCTATGAGGCCAGCGCCGACGAGATGTCCACAACGCCGATTGGTACTACCCAATACAGGCTTACTTCGTTTGTTCCGGGGGCCTCAGCCACATTTGAGAAGACAGGCAATTATTGGCAGAAAGATCCTGCCGCCCTGGCAGCGCAGAAAATGTACGGCGTGGCCAATGTGGACAAAATCGTCTATACCACCATCAGGGAAGCTTCCCAGATGGCAATCGCTTTGGAAACAGGCAGTATTGATATGGGCCTGAGCATGGATTACATAGAGGCGAGGCGTTTTATGGAAGAGGGCGCCAGCTCGGCAGGTTTCACAGTGTTTGACCAGATTATCAATATCGGCAACCAGATGTACCTGAGCGGCGATACGGGCAGCCCCTTTTATAACAATAAAGCGCTCAGGCAGGCCGCCCTCTACGCGGTAGACAGACAGGGCCTGGTGGACGCGATACTTAATGGATATGGGGTGGTGGAATACACCTTTGGCGGCGACTCCTTCAGCGACTTCAATCCTGCGTGGAAAAATGATGATTATTACAACTACAGTCCTGATAAAGCTAAGGAGCTTCTGGCGAATTCAGGGTACAACGGCAAGGCTCTTCGTATTATGACCGACAACACTTCACAACGCAACAGGGTTGCTCAAATGATCCAGGGGTATCTATTGCAGGCAGGCATAAACTCCGAGATCCTCCAGTATGACAGCGCCTTGTTCAACTCCTATAAGAACAAACCTTCCGAATGGGAAATCATGCTTGATAATACAGGGTCTTCGGATTATCTGGTTACGGTATGGCGCGGCAAGTTTGACGCGCGCCAGTATAGTTCAGGCACCATCAACGGCTGGAAAGATCCGCAATTACAGCAATTGATGGAAACTGCGGTCTCAACAAGCGGTCATACCCAGGCAAACATGGACGCTTTCCACTATTACTTCAAGGAGCAGGCCTATGGTTTGGGGCTTTTTAACCATGCCTTTTTCTCCGTCACGGTGAACGGGATTAAGGGTATTGTTTATGATGCCAAGATGTTCGTCTACGCTCCGGGCGTCACATTTTAGGCAGGATGAATTGAAGCAGCACTATTTTCTAATTCGAGGGTAAAAAGATGGCAAGATTTATTCTAAAAAGGCTGCTTTGGATGATACCGGTCGTCATGGGCGTGACATTGTTGATTTTCACGCTCATGTATTTTGTGCCCGGAGATCCCGCGGCTATCATTCTGGGAAGCAACGCCACGGAAGCGGAGTTGATGCAAAAGAGGGCGGATCTTGGCCTGGACGAACCGTATATCATCCGCCTCGGCAAATACATAAACGCCGTATTCCTGCATTTTGATTTTGGTAAATCCTATATAACCAATACCAGCATAACAACCGATCTGCTGGGAAGGCTGCCCCGTACCCTGTTATTGGCATCCTTCTGTATTTTGCTGTCGGTCAGCGTAGGGGTTTTCCTGGGCGTGAACGCGGCGGCTCATCAGAACGGGCTGGGGGATCGGATCTGTATGCTGCTGGCTCTGATTGGCGTATCAATGCCGTCTTTCTGGGTGGCGCTGATGCTCGTCCTGTTGTTCGCCCTGAAACTGGGGGTTCTGCCGGCCAGCGGGATAGGGGGAGTGCATTATTACATCTTGCCCGCAATCGCCAACTCATTTGGCGGTATCGCTACCCAAGCGCGACAGACACGCTCAAGTATGCTGGAGGTCATCAGCTCAGACTACATTGCTACCGCCCGGGGGAAGGGCTTATCCGAAAGGGCGGTGATTTATAAACACGCCCTGCCCAATGCGTTAATCCCGGTCATCACCCTGGCGGGAACATCTTTTGGCATTATGCTCGGGGGAACCCTGGTCATAGAAACTGTTTTTTCCATTCCTGGCGTCGGTTCATATATGATAGGTGCGGTGAACAACAGGGATTACCCCGTGGTACAGGGCTGCGTTATCTTTCTGGCAATTACGTTTAGTCTGGTCATGCTGCTGGTAGATTTGCTCTACGCCTTTGTCAATCCGCGGATCAAGGCGCAGTACGATGGCAAGAAAAGGAGAAAAACCAATGGCTAATAGTATCTCTGCCGTCGGCATTGCCAGAGACGGGTTAAAAGAAAGAAAAGAAAGCGTCTTTGCGCAGGTGCTGCGGCGCCTGAGGAAAAACAAAGCCGCTATGCTGGGATTGTATATTTTTCTTTTTGAAGTCTTGATTGCCTTTTTGTCCCGCTGGATTATCCCCTATGACTATACGGCGATGGACTTAAAAAATTTACTGGCTTCCCCTTCCCTGAAACATCTGTTTGGTACGGATGAACTGGGACGGGACGTATTCAGCAGGATTCTGTACGGTATGCAATATTCCCTGAGTATCGGCGTTTCCGCCGTGCTGGTCGCCATCTTTGCCGGGGTGGTCATCGGCTCTGTGGCGGGTTACTTCGGCGGAACAGTGGACAACATAATCATGAGGATACTGGATGTAATCCAGGCGATCCCCGGATTGCTGCTCACTATCGCCATATCGGCGGTGCTTGGCTCCGGCTTTGACAAGACGATCCTGGCCCTGGGTATGGGTAACATTCCAGGCTATGCCCGGCTTCTGCGGGCCTCGATAATGAATATCCGCAAGATGGAATATCTGGAAGCGGCGGAGGTAATAAACTGCGGTAAATTAAGAATAATAGCCAGGCATCTCCTGCCGAACAGTTTCGCTCCCCTGATTGTTCAGGCTACCATGGGGGTTGCCGGAGCGATACTTACGGCGGCATCCCTTAGTTTTATCGGTCTTGGCGTCCGGCCTCCCACCCCGGAATGGGGCGCCATGCTTTCCGCCGGGCGCAGTTATATGCGGGATTATCCGCATCTCGTTATCTTCCCCGGGGTTTCTATAATGATTATGGTACTGGCTTTGAATATTCTGGGCGACGGCCTTCGCGACGCGCTTGATCCAAAGCTGAAAAATTAACGGAAAGGAGGCGCAACTTAATGGAAAATGAAAACAAAAATGGACCTATGCCCTTTCTTTCGGTAAAGGATCTTGTGGTGGAGTACACTTCCGAGGGGGAGATAATCCATGCCGTCAACGGCGTATCTTTTGATTTGGAAAAAGGCAGAACCCTGGGACTGGTGGGCGAAACCGGCGCCGGAAAAACTTCGATAGCCAAAGCAATCCTCAGAATCCTTCCTGATCCTCCCGCAAAGATAAGAAGCGGCAGGATTTATCTTGAAGGAACCGATCTGCTTGCGCTCAAAGAAGAGGAAATGTGCAAGGTCAGGGGAAAAAGAGTCTCCATGGTATACCAGGATCCGATGACCGCCCTCAACCCCGTCATGCGGATTGGAAACCAGATTGCCGAAGGAATCAAACTGCATAGCCATGTGTCCAGGGTCGAATCTCTAAAAAGGGCAAAAAGCATGCTTGAGATGGTGGGCATTACAGCCGAGCGTTACCGGGAATATCCACACCAGTTCTCGGGAGGAATGCAGCAAAGGGTGGTCATCGCCATGGCCCTGGCATGCAGCCCGGATCTGCTGCTGGCCGACGAGCCTACCACCGCCCTGGATGTTACCATTCAGGCCCAGGCGCTTGATATGATAAACAAGCTCAAGATGAACAAAAACATGGCCATGATCATGATCACCCATGATATGGGCGTGGTAGCGGCAGTCTGTGATGATGTGGCGGTGGTATACGCAGGAGAAATTATCGAATACGGCCCTAAAGAGGAATTGTTTGACCATCCTTCGCATCCCTATACCGTGGGCCTGTTTGGCGCTATTCCCGATATAAAGACCGATGAACATAGGCTGCATCCCATTGAGGGCCTGCCGCCCAACCCTTCCGATTTGCCCAAAGGCTGCAATTTTTCCCCGCGTTGTCCGTACGTGATGAAGGAATGTCATGAAAACAAGGCGACATTCAAACCGCTCGGTAACGGCCATTTTTGCCGCTGCCATAAAACACCGATACCTTCTTGAACAGGAGAAAAGAATATGTCCGCGCTTGTCGAAGTAAAGAATCTCAAAAAATATTTTGATACCCCCCGAGGCGTACTTCACGCAGTGGATGACGTTTCTTTCAGTATCGAGGAAGGAACAACCCTGGGGGTGGTGGGTGAATCCGGGTGCGGAAAGTCAACCCTGGGGCGTACAATTATTCACCTTTTGGAAAGTACGGGAGGCAATATTTATTATAATGGCGAAGATATTACCCATGTTAATGCCGCGGCATTGAAAAGGCTGCACGAAAACATGCAGATTATATTCCAGGACCCTTATTCTTCCCTGGACCCCCGTATGTCGGTAGAGGAGATCGTCCGGGAACCATTGGATATCTCCCGCAGATATTCAAAGGATAGGCTGCAAAAAGAGGTTGAGGATCTCATGGATATGGTAGGCATAGACAGGCGGCTGCGCAAGGCGTATCCCCATGAGTTGGACGGTGGCAGGCGGCAGCGTGTCGGTATCGGCCGCGCCCTGGCGCTCAACCCCAGGTTTGTGGTCTGCGACGAGCCTGTTTCAGCGCTGGACGTTTCCATCCAGGCGCAGGTACTGAATCTTTTGCAGGACCTTCAGGAGCAGAGAGGCCTCACGTATATGTTTGTCACCCACGATCTTTCGGTAGTGCGCCACATTTCCGACGCTATCTGTGTGATGTATCTTGGGCAGGTAGTGGAAAAGAGCCCAACCAGAGAACTTTTTACAAATCCTCTGCATCCGTATACCAGGGCGCTGCTTTCCGCCATACCCTCAATGGATATTCATAACCAAAACAAGCGGGAGATCCTGCAGGGGGAACTGGTTTCTCCAATCGAACCGAAACCAGGCTGCCGGTTTGCTTCGCGGTGTAATCATGTATGCGACAGATGCCATGATCCGCAATCGCTGGTGGAAGCGATGCCCCGGCATTTTGCGGCATGCTGTCGTGTAGAGGAACTTAACAATTGAAGCCAATAACAAAAATGGGGATGGATTTTACGCAAGGAAACATCCCGCGGATGCTGTTTAAATTTATAGGACCGCTGCTTTTAGCGCGTATCCTGAACAGCCTCTACAACACCATTGACATGATCATCATCGGCCAATATATGGGCAGCAGCGGCACGGTGGCGGTATCCATGGGCGGCAAGATGCTTATGTTCCTCACCATGATAAGCACAGGTCTTGCCGGCGGCGGACAAGTGCTTATCTCACAGCAGCTGGGCGCCCGGCAAAATGATCAGGTTAAGGAATCGGTAGGTACCTTGTTCAGCCTGCTTGGCATCATATCGCTAAGCATCTGCCTGGTATGCTTGTTCGGTTCAAGCCGAATCATTGACTGGCTCAACACGCCCCCTGAGTCCGCTGCCGCCGCCCTGTCATATCTTCGAATCACATGCATAGGATTGCCGCTGATGTTCGGCTACAACGCGGTAAGCGCCGTCCTGCGCGGCATGGGGGATTCCAGGCGTCCTTTGCTTTTTATCGCTATCGCGGCGGTGTTAAATTTTATATTGGACATCGTTTTTATAGTCTATTTTCATCTGGGCGTAACGGGCACGGCCCTTGCCACCGTGATCGGGCAGGGCGTGTCGTTTATCATCTCAATTGTGTTCCTCTATAAAAAGAGGAGTCTGTTTGAGTTTGATTTTAAGCTGAAAAGTTTTGTCATTGACAAAGGGAAGGCCGGCATTATCCTCCGCATAGGCCTGCCGCTGGCGGCCCAAAGCGGACTGAT
>JAISRW010000123.1 GCA_031273405.1 Treponema sp. | reverse complement strand
GGAAGGCGAGGCGGAGGCGGCCAAAAGGGCCTATCAGGAAAAGCTTGAATCCGCCCGGAAAATGAAACAGGACGGGCTGCCCCCGAAGCAAATACAAAAATATACCCGCTTATCCCCGGGGGAAATCGAGAGGCTCTGATTATTCCCGAACTTATGGGTCACGTTTAGGCTTAAGGGGCGGGGCGGTGAATTCATTCCGTCTTAGAATGGATCCGTTCCGGCTTGGAATAGGTTAATTCCGTCTCCAAATGGATCCATTTCAACTTCAAATGGATCCATTTCAACTCCAAATGAATTCATTCCAAGTCCAAATGGATCCATTCCAACTCCAAATGAATTCATTCCAAGTCCAAATGAATTCATTCCAAGTCCAAATGGATCCATTTCAACTCCAAATGAATTCATTCCAACTCCAAATGAATTCATTCCAACTCCAAATGGATCCATTCCGTCTTCAAATGGATCCATTTCAACTCCAAATGGATCCATTCCGTCTTGGAATTGGTTAATTCCGTCTTGGAACGGATCGGTTCCGCGACGAGCCGCGAGGGGGGGGCCGGAGGCTTCCTTGAATACCGGGCGGTTTTGTGGTATAGCATAAAGCAATTGGAGGATACTATGACAAAAAACATCGCGGCCCCGGGGTTCTGCCTCATCCTGGGCCTTCTGGTTCTGGGGGGGTGCGCAAAAAAGCAGGACAACCGGGTTATCATCTATACCTGCACGGAAGATTTCCGCACCGAGCATATGCGGCGGCTGCTCAACGAGGAATTCCCTGGCTATGATATTACCGTCCAGGTGCTTACCACGGGGAACTGCGCGGCCAAGCTCAAGGCCGAGGGGGTCTCCACCGAGGCGGACATCGTCCTGAACCTCGAAACCGCCTATCTGGAAGGCTTAACCGATATCCTGGCGGATCTTTCTTCCTTCGACGCTTCGGAATTCCTCCCCGAGCTGGTTCCGTTCCACCGCAGGCACCTGCCCTGGGACAAATCCTCCGGGGCGGTGGTGATCAGCAGGAAAAAGCTCCAGGAGCGGGGGCTGCCGGCGCCCGGCTCCTACCAGGATCTGACGGACCCCCTCTACCGGGGCCTGCTTTCTATGCCCAACCCGAAAACCTCCGGCACCGGTTATATGTTCCTCAAAGGGCTGATAAACGCCTGGGGCGAAGAGGAGGCCTTCGCTTATTTTGATAAATTCGCGGAAAATGTGCTCCAGTTTACCAGTTCCGGTTCCGGCCCGGTAAACGCCCTCATCCAGGGGGAGGTGCTCATCGGCCTGGGGATGACCATCACCGCCGTGGAGGCGGTCAACAACCGGGGGGCGGATTTCGAGCTGATCTTTTTCAAGGAAGGGGCGCCCAGCAACACTTCCGGCATGGGGATCATCAAGGGCAAGGAAACCAAACCGGCGGTTCAGGAGGTTTTTAAATTCGCCGCTACCAAACTGGTACGGGAGGACAAGGATCTCTATTGTCCCGAGCCGGTTTTTAAGAACCAGGTTAACAGGATTCCCCACTATCCCAAGGATATTCCGTATATGGATATGGCCGGAATCAACGATAGCGCCGAGAAGGAACGGCTCCTTGCCCGGTGGAACTATTAGCGCAACCGGGTATAACCGGCTATACTGAAGGGATAATGGAAGCCAAGCTGGAAGTTCGGAATGTGGTCCGCCTCTTCAATAAACAGGAAGTGCTCCATACTATCAGCTTTACCGTGAGGGACGGGGAATTTCTTTCTATCCTGGGGCCTTCTGGCTGCGGCAAAACGACGATTTTACGCATCCTCATAGGGCTTTTGGCCCCCAGCGGGGGGATTGTTCTCAAAGACGGCCGGGATATTACCGGCGAGCCGCCTTCGGCCAGGAACATGGGGATAGTCTTTCAGAACTACGCCCTGTTCCAGAACATGACGGTTTTAAAAAACGTGGAATACGCCCTCAGGTTCCATAAGGACAGGAAGGCCCATGCCCGCTCAATCGCCGAAGACATGATTGAACAGGTGGGCCTGACGGAGCATATCCACAAAAAACCCCATAAGCTTTCGGGGGGGCAGCAGCAGCGGGTGGCCATAGCCCGGACCCTGGCGATGAATCCTGAGATCATTCTTTTTGACGAGCCCATGTCCGCCCTGGACGCGGCTACCAGGCTGCTCCTCCGCCGGGAAATCAAGCGCATACAGGGGAAGTTCCATTCCACCATGATCTATATCACCCACGACCAGGAGGAAGCCTTCGCCCTTTCGGACCGGATTATGGTGATGGACCAGGGGATTATCCATCAGCTTGATACCCCTGAAACTATCATCCGCAGTCCCGCGGATTCGTTTGTCCGGGAATTCGTCATCGATAACCTGGAACTTAAAATCAGCTCCCTGATCAAATATGTCAAAGTATAAGCTCCTGGTCGGCATATTCCTGCTGATCACGGTGGTCTTTCCCCTGGGGGCCATGCTGTTCAAGGTGGCGGACGCGGACATAGGGGCGATTGTCGGCTCCCCGCGGTTCAGACAGGCCCTGATCAATTCCACCGCCGCCGCGGCCGCGGGCGCCGCCATTGCGATTCTTGCGGCCTATCTTTTCGCCCTCTCGGTAGTCAGGACGGCTCTACGGTTCGCCGGCGCTTTCGGCGTCTTTGCGGCCCTCCCCATGCTCATCCCGTCGATTTCCCACGGCATGGGGCTGGTGATTCTTCTGGGTTCCAACGGGATTATCACCCGCTTATTGGGGCTTACGGGGACGATTTACGGGTTCAGGGGAGTTGTCATAGGGTCGGTGCTCTACGCCTTCCCGGCGGCCTTTCTCATGCTGGCGGATATTCTCAAATACGAAGACGGCTCCCCCTACGAGGCTGCTTCGGTTTTGGGGATTCCCCGGCTGAACCAGTTCTTTTCCATAACCTTTCCCTATCTGAGGAAACCCCTCATTTCCGTGGTATTCGCAACCTTCACCCTGATCTTCACCGACTACGGGGTTCCCCTGATGATAGGGGGCCGGTTTATCACCCTGCCGGTGCTGATGTACCAGGAAGTGATAGGCCTCCTCAATTTTAACCGGGGCAGCGTCATCGGCTCTTTCCTGCTCATCCCGGCGGTGGCGGCCTTTGTGTTCGATCTCCTGAGCAGGGAGCGGGGGAACGCCAATTTTGTGGTGCAGGAAAAGGCCAAAGGGACCGGGAAATTCCGCGAAGCCGCCGGTTCCGTCTATTGCGTCCTTATTTGTTTGCTCATTGCCCTGCCCGTTGCGGTTTTTGTGGTTCTCACCTTTATTGCCCGCTATCCCGACGATATGCGCTTCTCCCCGGCGAATATCGCCAGGACCATGAATATTGGAGCCGGCCGTTATCTGGCCAATTCCCTTATCATCGGCCTGGGGGTTTCGATCCTGGGAACCGCCCTTTCCTACGTCACGGCCTGGTTAACCGCCAGGACGGGGGGGATGTCCTCCAAATTCCTGCATCTTATTTCCATCACCTCCCTGGCTGTTCCCGGCCTGGTACTGGGCCTTTCGTATGTGCTTTTTTTCAAAGGCTCGTTTATCTACGGAACCCTGGCCATGCTGATTCTGGTTAATACGGTCCACTTTTTCGCTTCTCCCTATCTTATGGCCTATAACAGCCTGGGGAAGCTCAACCGCAATCTTGAGGACGTGGGCCTTACCCTGGGAGTGAGCCGGTTCAGGATTCTCCGGGACGTGCTGGTTCCTCAGACCAAATTGACCATCCTGGAAATGGTTTCTTATTTCTTCGTTAATTCCATGATGACCGTTTCGGCGGTTTCTTTCCTCAATACCGTTAGAAACAAGCCCGTGTCCCTGCTTATCACCCAGTTTGAAGCCCAGCTTTTCCTGGAAGCCGCCGCGTTCGTCTCCCTCATGATCCTGGGCTGCAATTTGATCGTAAAGTTTTTGATATATTTCGCGGCCAAAAAGCTGCAATCCCGCCGGGAAGACTAGGAGCCTGTTGCACTTGTGGATTTTTGCGTCGCCAGCGTCGCAAAAATCCCGATTATCCGGCATCCTTGGGCAGTTTGCAGGGTAAATCGAACCGTAGGTTCGATTTGAGGTTTTATGCGCGAAGCGCAACAAACTGCTAGCCGCGGGCAATCGGGCCGAAGTATAACAGGCCGCTATTCAAAGCTCAGGGCGCCGTAATAGACGGTTTCCCTGCTTTCTCCCAGGCTCTCGAACAGCGGCCCTGTACAGAGGGTTTTTTTCGTGAGGAGGCCGCTTTCAAGAAGCCCCGCCAGAATAGGGGCCCCGCAGGCGCTGAGGCGGCCCTTTTCGAGGCGGGCAAGAAATTCTCCGGGGTCTTTGTTTTTTAAAAGCCGGATAATTTCATCCGCCTGGGCACGGGCTTTTTCCGGATCCCTATTGGCGGAAAGATTGGTGCTGACGACCAGGAGGGTGTTTTTCATACGGTTTTTTAGAACCAGATTCAGCGTCCTGGCCAGGACGGATATGAGGCTGGGCCTCGAGCCGCCCATAAGCACCGGAACGATTCCGGCGGAGGGAAAGCAGCATTTAACCAGGGGCAGGAGCACCTCCAGGGAGTGTTCCGTCAGATGGGGGGTGTCGTTGATTTCGAAAAGGGTGCTGCAGGAACCAATCTCTCTGGTGAGCTTCTGATCCACCGGGATGCTGCCCAGGGGAGTCTCAAAATAGGCCGAATCGGAAAGATAAAGCCCCCTGCGGCCGTCCTGGTGAATCGGGCCGATGAGTACCACTTTGCCGGCTTCGCTTTTGGATTTCTTTCCCGCCACCGAAGCAAACGCCGCGCCCGCGAGTTTCCCGGTCAGATTCCAGGCCCCGTGGGGCGCCAGGATAATGCCGCCGCGTCCTCCCCGCTTTGAGTCCGGATCAATACCCCAGGAACGGATCAGGGCTTTCAGGGCCTTCGGTTCTTCAGGATAGAAGAGGCCGTCCACCACCGGAGTGCGGCTTCGGCTTTTTTCGAATACATTGCGCCCCATTAGTATTAAGTCTAAGACCGGGGAGACCGGTTCGCAAGGGATAGCGGTTTGCCCCCCCGGGGTTTTCGTCTCAGCCGGAGCGGTTCCACGGAACGAATTCATCCCGCCCCGGCGCGGCGCGGCAAAAGACGCCCAGGTAGTCTTCCCCTAAAACAAGAGCGGCCTTTTCGGCTTCGGTTTCCGCCACCCTCAGGGCGATGCCGCAGCTTTTCCCCAGCGCCTTTGGCACCGGCATCGCCCGTGCTCCGAGGCCCGCGTCCAAAAGCCTCCGTTCCCCCATAATCGCTTCGTGGGCGTTACGGAAGGTAAAGATCAATTCCCCTTCCATGCCGCCCGCTCCTACAGGTTGATGAGCCGGCCGGCTTCCCCCATGGCCTCTACGATGGCGTACATGTTGGTGACGTTACCGACGGCGAGTTTGTCCTTGACTTTGTAAAAGTCCAGACAGGTTCCGCAGCTTGAGATGACGGTTCCTTTTTCTTCAAGCTTTTTAAGATCCTCCAGGGCGGTGGAGCCTTCGGTGGTGAGCCTTACGCCGGAATTAAAAAAAAGCATGGTTTCCGGGGGCTTGTCCAGTTCGGTGAGGGAATAGATGAAGCCCTTGATGAGTATGGCCCCCAGATCGTCGTTCCCGCTTCCCATGGTGTTTCTGCCTACGGCCACCACGAGGCTTCCGCCTCCCGCCTCCGCCGCGCCGGCTGCCCGTGGATCCGGCGCGGTTATGGTAACCAGGATAGTGCCGTCTTCCCGCTTTTCGTACTCCAAGGGAGCGCCCGCGGCTCCGGCCATTTTTTCGAGGTTCCGGCGGCTCAGGTCGTTGTCCACGAGGATTTGAATTTTTTCTCCTCCCGGGGTTTTCCTCAGGGCCTTCTTTGCCTCTATTACCGGAATGGGGCAGGGCTTGCCGAGAACGTTAATAATTTCCATATACACTCCTTCATTTTCCTGATAGGGACAGATCTCTATCCCAGAATGATTACCGGGAATTCCTCCCGGTCCGTTACTGCTCCGATGATGGCGGCGGCGGGATCGTCTTTTTGAATTTCCCTCAGCAGGGCTTCGGCTTTTCCGCTTTCAACCGAAACGAGAAGGCCCCCCGATGTTTGGGGATCGAAGACGATTTCTTCCATGGCCGCCGTGAGGCCCGAAAGTTCGACCTTGCCCCGCATAAAAGCCCGGTTCCGCTGGCCCGCGGCGGTGGCAAGGAAATCCTCCGCAAAGCCCAGGGCGCCGGGGAGGAGGGGAAGGGAGGCGGCGTCTATGGTCAGGGTATGATCGCCGCCGGCCATTTCGGCCCCGTGAACCGCCAGGCCGAAGCCGGTTACGTCGGTGCAGGCGCGGACCGAAGCGGCAAAGGGGGAAGGGGAAGAAAATTTTTCCGCCGCGAAACGGTTAAGGCGCTCCATGGAATCCGCCGCCGCCCTGACAATTCCCTCCGGCGCCTCGCCCCCCCTCAGGGCCGCCATCACAAGGCCAACCCCCAGGGCCTTGGTGAGGATCAGGGCATCGCCGGTTTCGCAGCTATTGTTGCGGAAAAAAAGCCGGGGGTTCACCATGCCCGTCACCGCCAGGCCGTATTTGGGTTCGTGGTCGTAGATCGAATGGCCTCCCGCGATGACCGTATCGGCCTCCAGGGCCTTGTCGCAGCCCCCGGCGAGGATTTCGGCCAGGATCGTTTTATCCATCCTTTCGGGGAAGCAGCAGAGGTTGAGGGCGTAGAGGGGCTTCCCCCCCATGGCGTAGATGTCGCTTAAAGCGTTGGCGGCGGCGATTTTCCCGAAGAGGAAGGGATCTTCCACCATGGGAGAGAAGAAGTCCACCGTGGAAACCAGGGCCCGCTCGTCGTCGATTTTGTATACCGCCGCGTCGTCCCTAAAGCCGAAGCCCACGAGCAGATCCGGGTCCTCTTTTATCCGGAGCCCCTTGAGGTATTCCCCCAGCTCCCCCGGCCCTATCTTGGCGCCGCAGCCCCCGGAGGTACAATTTGAAAGGAGACTCACCAACTCATCCATAAAGAAAACGCCTCATGGAATGAGTATACGCCCGATTGACGCCCCGCTTCAATATCGCTAAAAGTGAATAATGGACCCGGTTGCCGCCGTGCTCATGGCGTCGGGGTTTTCCCGCCGCTTTGGAGAGAGAAACAAACTGCTCGAACCCTTTCGGGCCAAGCCCCTGGGCCGCTATACCCTGGAGCTGGCCGCCGGTCTTGCCCCCTCTTTTGCGGGGGGGATTTTTTTCGTTGTGTCGGGGGATGAGACCGGGGCTCTGGCGGAGGGCCTGCCGGGAATACGGGTGATACGGAACGGTGCGCCCGAAAAGGGGCAGCGGGAAAGCATACGGGCGGGTGTCGAGGCCGCCGGGGAAGCCGCCGCTTATTACATGTTCTTTCCCTGCGACCAGCCCTTCCTGGACGCCGCCTCGGCGGGGCTCGTTCTTGAGGCCCGGCGGCAGGGCGCTATAGTTCTCCCCCGCTGCCGTAACGAGCGGGGAAGCCCCGTTCTCTTTTGCCGTACCTTTAGGGACGAACTCCTCAATCTTGCGCCGGGCGAACACGGCCGGGACATACTAGCGCGGCATCCTGACCGGCTCATAATGGTAGACATTCCCTGCCCTCCCGGCGCCCCCTCTCCCCTGACGGACATCGACGATCCCGAAAGCTTTTCACAGTATTAACCAATGACCGCACAGACAACACGGACTTTTGGCTTAAAATTTCTGTCTTTGTCCGTGAGGTCGAACCAAAGGTTCGATGTGTGGTCAGTGGTTAAATTGCTTCCCTGTTCGTGCTTTTCGTGTCTCTCGTGGTTGAAATGTATCAAAGTAAACGCATATTGATGCCGGCAAGGTATATGATGAATATGGGATTAGGGTACATCGAACCGTAGTTGGGAAGCTGCTAAAAAAACGAAATCAACATACCTCGGGGCTTGCCCCGGGGTATGGCTGTTCTCATAAGGTATTTTGACTCAGGATACATACCCTTAGTTCCGCCACAAGGCTCGAACGCGTCAAACCGAAGGTTTGCGGCGTGCAGAGGGTATGTACCCTTCGCAAGGAATCAGAAAAGCCCGTCGGAATCGGCGGGATTTTCCGCCGCTTCTCCGACGCTCACTGTCTTGCGGGGCCTCCCCGGACTCCGGTGAGCCTCGGCGGGAGGCGGCGGCGGAGGAGCAGCAACCGGCCTTGCCGTCGGCGGAGGTTTCGCCGCTGGGGCTTCTGCCGCCGGCGCTTCAACCGCCGCCATTCCGGGCTGCGGGGAAGGAGCCACTTTGCCGGCGCCTTTTTCCAGGCCCGAAGGAGGCGCCGCCTTAGGGGCCGGTTTGGCCGAAGGGAATTCCCGGCCGGGGAAGATTTTATTCTTCAGTTTTGTCTCGATCCCGGCGGTGAATTCAGGATGCTGTTCCAGGTATTCTCTGGCGCTCTCCCGGCCCTGGCCGACCTTTTCTTCGCCGTAAGAGAACCAAGCCCCCTTTTTGTCGATGATTCCGTGTTTTACCGCCGCGTCCAGGAGGCTTGCCGAAGAGGAGACGCCTTTTCCAAAGTGGATCTCCAGTTCCGCTTTGCGGAAAGGCGGGGCGACCTTGTTTTTTACCACCTTAACCCGAACCCGGTTTCCCACGGCATCGGTGTCCTTGCCTCCCTCGATGGTATCGGTCTTCCTCACCTCCAGGCGGAGGGAGGAATAAAATTTAAGGGCGTTCCCCCCTGTGGTGGTTTCGGGGTTGCCGAACATGACGCCGATTTTCATGCGGATCTGGTTGATAAAGATGAGCAGGGTCCTGGACTTGCCTATGATGGCCGTGAGTTTCCGCATGGCCTGGCTCATGAGCCTTGCCTGGAGGCCCATCTGGGCGTCCCCCATATCGCCGTCTATTTCCGCCTGGGGTGTAAGGGCCGCCACCGAGTCAACCACGATGACGTCTACGGCGCCGGAACGCACCAAGCTTTCGGTGATTTCCAGGGCCTGCTCCCCCGAGTCGGGCTGGGATACCCAGAGCTCGTCGATATTCACCCCAAGGTTCTTGGCGTAAACCGGGTCCAGGGCGTGTTCGGCGTCCACAAAAGCGGCAATGCCGCCCAGCTTCTGGGCCTCCGCAACGGCATGGAGGGCCAGGGTGGTTTTCCCCGAAGATTCAGGGCCGTAGATCTCGATGATCCGGCCCCGGGGATAGCCCCCTATGCCCAAGGCTTCGTCCAGGAGTATGGACCCCGAGGGGATGACTTCTATCCCCGGAATGCTGCCGGGCTGCCCCAGTTTAATGATGGAACCGGCGCCGTACTGTTTTTCGATCTGGAGCCTGGCGGCTTCCAGGGCCTTCTCTTTTTCCTCGATTGAGGCCGGAATTACCCGGGTTTTTTCAGTCTCGCTCATTTTAGCCATGCTACCTTTCCCTCCCCCCCATATTACGGCTCTCGCATGGATGGTGCTTCGGATTTTAGCATATTCTATCACAA
>JAISRW010000111.1 GCA_031273405.1 Treponema sp. | reverse complement strand
TTCATGTCGAAGGGATGGCGCTTGGAAGTAGCCAAAAAGCTTTCTTCCCTGGTAAAGCTAACTTTTACCGGCCTCCCTGTCCTCATGGAAAGGAGGCCCGCCCTGACGGCGGCGATGATAATTCCCTCGTCTTTGCCGCCGAAGCTCCCGCCTATGCCGCTCTGGACGACCCGGACGCGGTTCAGGCTGAGGTTCAGGGCTTCCGCCGCGCAGGAACGGACGCTGTAGGGGTTCTGGCTGGTTCCCTGGATGAGCAGGGTTCCGGTTCCCGCGTCGAATTCGGCAACCAGCGCCTCGGGCTCAATATAGGCCTGATCCACAAAGCCCGAAAAATAAGAGCGCTCCAGAACAAGATCCGATTCTTCCATGCCCTGGCGGGTATCGTTAAAGATGAGTTTATGGGTCGCGGCGTCCACATAATTATCCCCCTTATCGGGATGGATGAGAGGAGCGCCCTCCTGCAAAGCGTCATCGGCGTTCAGGATGGGTTTGAATATCTCCCCGTAGCTCACCCGGATCAGATCCACCGCCTGGCGGGCGGCGGCTTTTGTTTCCGCCGCCACCGCGGCTATCCCTTCGCCGATGAACCGCACCTGATCCCGGGCAAGCACCGGGAAGCGGCCGAACATGATGTTGTTTCCCGGCACATCCTCGGCGGTGATAACATCCGCCACCCCCGGAAGCTCCCTGGCCGCGGAAACATCGATCTCCCGGATCTCCGCCCAGGGGTGTTCGGGATAGAGAACGGCCATGTAAAGCTGGCCGAAGCGGTTTATGTCGTCGCCGTACTTCATTTTTCCGGTGACCTTGGCGGCGCCGTCCAGCCTTGCCAGACCCCTGCCCGCTGTTTTAAGTTCCGTCGCTTCCATAGTGTTCTATCGTTGTCCCTCTGAAAAATTCGATTGAAATTCCGGTTGGTAATCCGGCTGAAAATTTGATCGAAAACTCAATGCTCCGGTTGGACAGAGGGATACGCAGAGGCCGCAAAAGCGGCAGTCTTCCAGCTTACACTCAAAGCCCTCTTTGCCCGTATGCTGGGCCCCGTAGGAACAGACCGTCCGGCAGCGGCCGCAGCCGGTACAGCGATCCTTCAAAAAAACAAAAACGGGCTTCCCCTCTTCCTTCGCCTCTTTGGGGAGATTGAATTTCCCCCGGATCTCCTCCAGGGTTTTGTATCCCAGGGAATCCAGGAGCTTCAAGAGATCGCCTGAGAGGGTTTTAAGGTAACCGGGCCCCCGGAGCATCAGGGCCGTACAGAGCCCCGCGACGTGGGCGCCGGCCATGGTCATCTCCACCACATCCTCCGCGGTTTCGATCCCCCCAAGGCCGATGATGGGGAGGCCGGTACGGGCCGCCAGGGCCGCCACATGGTGCAGGATGATTGGCTTTATCGCCTGGCCGGTGAGCCAGCCCCGGCCGTCGCCGCTCCCCACCACGGAGCGGCCGGTGCGAATGTCTATGCGCAGGGCCGGCCCCAGGGAATCCATGGCGGTAAAGCCCGAGGCTCCGGCGGCTATGAATTGGGGCAGCTTTGCCAGGGGGTCCCGCCAGACTGGGCTGAGCTTGACCAGGATAGGCTTTTTCGTGGCCCCCGCGGCCTCCCGGATCATCTCTTCCATGGTTGATTCGTCGTAGGAGACAAGCTCAATCGCCGCGGCCCCGGCCCTGTCCGCCAGGGAAACCCAGCGGGCCGCCTCTTCCGCCGTATGGCCCACGCTGGCGATCACCGGGACCCCCGCCTTGGCGGCCATGGGGATTTCGGTCTCCACCCAGGCCTCTCCGGTAATGTCGCTCCACTGCTCGGCGTTGAGCATGCTCCGGGCCTTCATGTCCCCGTAGATATGGGGCAGGGGATTATCGGCGGGTTTGTTCCGTATCGTTTTGGTCACCACCGCCCCGGCCCCCAAGCGGTAGAGTTCTATGAGGGCCCTGCCGCTGTGGCAGAGGGGCCCGGAACCAATCACAAAAGGACTCTGCAAGGGTATGCCGCACAAAGCAGCATTCAATCTGTCCAAAGCCATCACTAAAATATATCATAAAAAAGACAAAAAAGAAAAGAAAAAAACAGCAGAGGCAGGGCATAAGTCAAGAATTTTGATCCACAGATTACACGGATTTAGGAAGGAATTTCCCGCTAAAATCCGTGATCCTCCCGCATAACCTGAGTCATGATCACCTTTCAGGGCGGACTTGCTGCCTGGGAGCCTGTTGCGCTTACTGTGTACCGGGCTTTTCTTGTGTGAAGATTTCAAGCTTTTTCCTAGAAGGGCCGCTTTCGGCCCCGATAGGGGCTGCCGCACCGGTGTTTCCCCCTTGCCGGGGGCTCTTTAGTTTATTTTCAGGGTATATAACTGTTTAAAGTTGTATGCTAGCAGCCGCGGACACTTCGTGTCCGATTGCTCTTGTAGGTTGTCATGGCTTTTTTAGTTAAAAAAGCCATGACAACCACGATAAACGGGCGTACTTTCGGAGTTTGTAAGGTAAATCAAACCGTAGATTCGCAAGCGCCTGATCGGCGGCTTTTTGAGATTATATACGCAAAGCGCGACAAACTGCCGGGGGACGGCCTTTGATTTTTGATGAAACGCCCCGCGAAGAGGGTCTTAATTCTTAAGCGAAGTCCGCCTTAAAGGCCATGGTCTTTTCAACGGTGGCGACAAGCTGTTTGGCGGCTTTTTTGGCGTCCACCTGGGGAACCCCTGCGTCGCTGTTGAAGGATTTTTCAAAGAAAAGGCCCAGGTTATCGTAAATATCCGGCAAATTATAGAAGACAAAAGAGACATTAAGACCCGATGGTTTTGTTACGGTAAAGGACGACAAAGACTCGTTGGGTTCTTTGGCTATCATGATCTTGACCTGGTTCTTGGCGGTGATGATATCCACTTCCTTAAACCGGAGCGGAACCTGTTCGGTCTTGTCCCGAAGATAAGGTTCCGTACCCTTGTGAGGATAAGAAGCGGGTTCGATGAGGATGTGTAACTTCTTGCCTGAGGACTGGAAAGTCAGGCCCGAACCTTCAAGATAAATCGCCTTGACTCCTGAATATGAAATTAGCTCATATATTGAGTAGCCGGTATTTCCGTTGATAAAAGATGATACAACATACGCCTGATCCTTTGGTAACTTATCCTGCCTATACGCTTCGAATAAGTCCATCGCCTTAACTGCCATCACTATCCCCCTGGATAATTATAAAATCTGAAAAAATGCAACCATTTTCGTTTTAAGTATAACCTGCTTTTTTTGAAAACCGCAACCGGTAAATTCTTATGATCGTTAAATTTTTTTATTTTTTCGCCTCAGAGCTTCTTTTTCGTAATCTTTTCCCCCTCCGCCGTCTCCGTTTTTCCGGGCGATGAGGGCCATCCACTCATAGGGCCGGGGATCTTTCCGGTTAAGGGCCGCGGCTTCCCGGAGGTAATCGAAGGCCTTTTCGATCTCCTTTTGCCGGAAGCTGAGAATACCCAGGGCAAGGACTATATCGGAGGCATTCTTAAAGAGCTCCCGGGCTTTTTCCAGCACCATGGCGGCATAGGAGGCCGCTCCGGCTCTTTCGAGGCACCCTGAGTATTCCAGGAGGAGCTCGATGTTTTTCGGCCTTTCCTTGAGGAGGGCCTTGAGGAAAACCGCCGCTTCCCGGTAGCGGCCGGTTTTGCGATAGGCGTAGGCCAGGACCCGGCGCAGGCTGGGGTTGGAAGGCTCCCAGACCAGAAGCCTTTCCAACTCTTCCGCGGCCTTGGCGTATTCGCAGATCCTGATGAGAAAGAGGGCCCGGTCCCGGCGTATGCTGTAGTTGTCCGGCCAGATCCCAAGGTATCGGTCGTATAGGCCCGCCAATTCCTCCGCGGCCCCCCCGGCGCCCTGGGCCGCCAGGGCTTCCTGGGCGGCGATTTCTCCCAGCCAGGCTTCCTCATGGCCGGCCTTAAGGGCTATGGTTTTTTGAAACCAGCTCCGGGCTTCTTCCAGGAAGCCGAGTTTGAGGTAGGCGCCGCCCAGGGCGTGCATCAGTTCCGGTTCGGGCCCCAGGGTGCGGACGGCGTTTTGCAGCAGCGAGAGGATCTTCTTTTCGTCCCCCAGGGTGCGGGCTTCCAGGAGTATGGAAAAACGCCGGATGATGTTTCCGTCTCCCCCCAGGGCTCCGGCCTCCCGGAGGGCTTTTTTGAGGGCCTTCCAGTCCCGGCCCTCCCAGGAAACCAGAATATCCGCGTACCGGAATTCAAGTTCCCCAGGCTCCTTCTCTATGGCCCTGAGGAGGTGGTTGTGGGCGGAAGAAAAATCCCTCAGGTTCCTCAGGGCTTCCGCGCAGATAGCGTGAATCATGGGGCTTCCCTCGCGGGTTTTTAGCCAGTCCCGGCAGGCCCCCAGGGCCCTCCGCCATTCTCCGGCTTC
>JAISRW010000025.1 GCA_031273405.1 Treponema sp. | reverse complement strand
CCGTCCATCTCGATATGGGGGGGCTTTTCCACCACTTCCCCCCGTTTCCAGGGATTGCGGGACCCCCCCCGGCGCAGTACCAGCTTTTCCCACCCCGAACCGTCGGCGGCCAGTACGGTACGGAGCAGCCCCCGGCCGGCGGAAACCCCCGCCTCCGCGCCGGGGTCCCCGTTTTTCTCAATAAGCACCGCCCCGGCGCCATCGCCGAAGAGTATGCAGCTTCCCCGGTCCTCCCAGTCGATCAGCCGGGACAGGATCTCCGCCCCGATGACCAGGGCCCGCCTGCGCCGGGGGTCCAGGGCCAAAAGCCCCGCGGCGCTCTCAAGGCCGTAGACAAAACCGCTGCAGGCTGCGGTGATGTCCATGGCGGCGGCGTTTTTCGCCCCGATCTTATCCTGAACTATGCAGGCCGTGGCGGGATGGCCGTAGTAATCCTGGGTCGTACTCCCCAGAATAATCAGATCCAGGGTTTCGGCAAGCTCCCCGGCGGTCTTTTCCCCCACCGCTCCCCGCCGGACGGCCATTTCCAGGGCCTCCAGGGCCGCCGCCGCCCCTAAATCGCTGGCCGCCGTGTCCTCATCGGCGATATGCCGGGCCCCTATCCCCGCGTGGGAACGTATCCATTCATCACTGGTATCGATATATTTTGCAAGGTCTTCGTTGGTAACCCTGGCGGCCGGTACGGCCCTTCCGGTACCGATTATGCTGATCGCCATGGCCGCCCCGTGTCTGACACTTTCTTAAAATCTGTCATAAACGGAGCATATATTTTCCCCCCGTGGACTGTCAAGGGACCTTAAGGGATACGGGGAGACCCGTCGGCCGGTACTCTGGCATTTTCTTCCCCCCGGTATTATAGTTACCCCATGGACATCAAAGAAAAAGGGGCGCTTTACTTCGGCTTGTTTTTCTTTCTTGTAACGGCGGGCTGCGCTTCCCCTCCCCCCGGCGGCGCTCCGGCCCAAAGCCCCAAACCCTCCGGAAGCTCCCCAGCCAAGATCCCCATAACCATACAGGGCTCGCTCTCCACTGTGGTTCTTGCAATCGTGGAAAGGGAGAACACCATACGGGAAGGGGAAACCGCCTATACCTATCCCGGCGGCCTGGCCTTTTACTTTGTTATTTATCCGGCGGACAGGAACCACACCCACCCGACCATCAGGGAAGCCCAGAATTTCACCATAGATGGCAAAAATTACTGGCGGAACGACAGTGCCGCCATCGATTCCTACACGGTTATCTACAATGAAAGGACCTTTGAGGAAAAGGAGGGGACCCTTTTTGCCAAAGCGGGGATAAGGCGCAGCGCCGGCGCACTGATACAGAAAACCATCATCTGCGGGGAGTCCCTCCCCCGGCAGGGCCTCGTCCGGTACTCCTTCTTTTTCGGTTTCGACCAGAAACTTGAGGAATTTGACTTTCAGTTCAGGCTTCAGGACCTCAGGGGATAAAGGCGCTGAGTATCGGCCCGAAGGGGCCCTCCCCTTCCTCGCCGCCGGGATTTCATCAGCCCCTTCCCCTTCTAAATTTTATCAATTGCCCCGTTAGCAGTTCTTTTGCCCTTTTGATTATTCAGCCAGGTCCTTATGGTAGTAGGTGTCCCTTTGTAAACATCCCATCTTACAATGGAGCTGGTGGTGATTTTGGTTTGTGAAATCAAACTGCCGCCGTTCCCATTCCAGGAATTTGCCGTTTCTATGTGGTTAATTCCGGTCCTATATCCACCCACCAAATCATATACGATCCCCGCGACCGTTTCGGAATGAATACGGGTGGACTTGTTATTGGGTACCCTGGAGTCGTAATTTACGCGGATATGTGAAAAATACATATCCTTGGACATTTCGTATTTGTACAGTTCATCCAATGCCGGTACGACAGGCAATCCTTTCCTATCGACCAGCTTTATTTTATACTCGTGGTTAGTCAGCTCGTAAATGACATCTTCCAGTAATTTATTTGACAAGGCCGATCCCTGAGTATATAAGCCCAGTTCCTTTATGTAAGCGTTTACCTTTACAGGATCAAGATTACTCCCGACTAATGTTTCGGCAATATACATAGCGGAAAACAACATACATCCATGGTCATATAAACTATAATAGCTCTCTTCAAAATAACCTAAGTCCTTTTGCAACTTTTTGTCGTCCAAGATCAGCGACTTTATCGCTTCATCGGTTAAATCGCCGGGATCATAATTTTGTTTGTATTTTGCGACCGCCGAATCAAGCCTGCCCCGGTTAATGGCGTCAACTTCTTCTTTTGTCCACCCCGCAAGCAGTGGAATATTCTTATCCCCCTTGTTACTATTCTGAAAATCGCCGTCCGATTTTATCCATTTCCAGTAATAATCCTCCCCGTTATTAAAATACTCCATCAAATAAGCGTCAAACAGTTCGGGTCTGGAAAGTAGATCCTGTCCAAAATCGGCGTTTTCCTCATAAAACCAGGAATAGTCCTCATTGATCCTGTTGCTCATCAGTATTCTGGCAATATTCGCGGTTCTAAATTCATCAAAATTACCGTCGGCTATTCCATCGCGGTAAGCCTCTTGTCCCAATATCGCTCCCAGGCGCAGCTGTTCAGACACCGTCATACCTTCTTTATAGCGGCCAAGATATATCACTTTGCTCCCGGCATTATCAACACTGAGGGCGTCATAACCATCCTCATCATTACTGATCCTTATTTCCGTTCTACCGGCCAGTATATCCCGCAGCTGCCTTTTTTGCTTATCATCCCCAAAACCATACAAGGAACGGAGGGCAATGGCGATATCTAAATTCCCGGTATTTGTATAACTGCCAATCATAGAATTGGTTCCCCATACAGCGGCCCCCTCCAACGCGCTTTTTATGGCGCCGTAACTTAGATCCGTTCCGCCGGTACCTAAATTCATTCCGAACCCCTGATCGCCAAAATGAAGTTCCAACAGGCCGGTATTAAAAACATTCAGCACGTTAAGGGCAAAATCCCCCGTAAGGGCATAGTTTACCCCCTGTCCGGCCAATCCGCCGAGGGTTTTGTTCAGGGAAGCGACATTCATCTTGTTAAGATTAGAAAAGCCCTCAAGTTTTTCAAGGCCGGAACCTGAATTAATCAGGCCGAGAGTTCCACTGGTAAAGGTATCGGTCATACCTACGGCGGCGCTTACCAATCCGCCCCGTATACCCTGTAAAAAAGCCTCATTTGACCAGCCAAAGCCATCCCGGCTGTTATAGGTAACGGAGCCGATAAAGGCATTGACCGTACCGATGCTAAGCGCCTGGGCTCCGGACAGCATGGTTTGGTCGATTACGCTTTTTGTACCGCTTACGGCCGCGGTCAGCGTTCCCTGCAATCCCTGAAACGCGCTGCCTATATACATTGTGGCCGCGCTCATAAGGGCCTTCTGACCAAACGCAAAGCCCGCTTCATCCCAGGTTTTATATCCCCCGGCCAGGTCCGCGGCGGTAAATATGGCGTCATCGACCATGGTCAGCGCCAGTAAGCCTAATGAGGCGCCGCCTGTATAGACGGAAGCGACGGTCGCCACAACGGCTATCCCGATATCTGCAACGGTCCGCAGGCTTGGGGCGGCAAACACGGACCCCCTTGAATCCCAAAGGGGCTTTTCCCAACCGGGCGTGTTCATAAGGGCGATGCCCTGGGCCTGTTTAATCGACCAGGAATAGTACTCCCTGAGCAGCCTTCCCAATTCACCACTGCCCCCGCTTATGTTCCCGTTGGATATCACAGGTTCTTTTCCTATCCAGCCCGAGAAGAGTCCTTCGCTTACGCCATTGCCGAAAATCTCTTCACTCTTTGCTTGTATTTCACTTTGAACAAGGCCGATAAGTCCCTGAATCCCTGAATAATCAAGTCCTTCAAGGTAGGCATCATCCAGCCTGGTGGTGAGTTCCCAATAATTCATCACATACCATTTGTACGCTTCCACCACGACCCTGTCGGTTATGGCGCCGGTGAAAAAAGTTGAATGGACGATTATGTCACGGACATAATGAGAACCGCTTCTGGCCCAGCCTCCGTCAAGGGTAAATCTTCCGTCCATGGCATCGTCAAAATTCCGGTTGTAAAATTCGATCATCTCCTCCAGGGATTTCTTTGCCATCAGGGCGGTTTCCCTGGCTTGCACGGCCAGAATAGCCATTTTCCCCGAAGCTAAGGCGGCGGTACTCTGTGCGGCCAGTTCTTTTGCCGATGCGGCCGCCCTGCCGGCGTTCCAGAGCCCCAGGATTCCAGCCCCGCCGCGGACCTGTGTTAAAACAGTTTCGGCGCTTCCCGACAGGGCGCTAATGGCGTTGGAGAGGTTTTTAATTCCGGCGGCTTCAAGCGCCGCTCTTAACGCCGATGAAGCTTCTTCTTTTCCTCCAAAGCCGGGAAGAGAGGAGGGCAAAAAGACATCCAGCATACGGCTTTCCATTTCGGCGTCGGAACCGATAAAACTAAGGACGGCGCCGGAATAGGCGCTATCCGCCGCTTCTACCGCCCGGTTAACCCAGGCTTCCTTATTTTTAAGGCTTTCATAGTAAGCGGCGTCCCAGGCCGCGGAAATCAGTTCATACTCTTCCTCAAAATCCTCAAGCCACCGGGCATAACCGCTCCGCAGGGCTTCGGCCCCCGATTTCCAGCCGACCCTGCCCCGTTCTAATATCAGCGCGGAAGCTTCCTTCCACGCAAGGATCTTCTCATTCAGATCCCTCCGCTGTTCATTCCACCCCGCTTCTCTGGCCGCGTTTTCCATTTCATAACGGGCAGCATAGGTTCTTTCGATAAGAGAGGTATACTCTTCGGCCAGTTCCCGGAATACCTGGGCATATCCGCTGTCATAGGTACTTACACCGCCAAGATCCTCAAGCATAGTATTCCCAAGGTTTTCAAGATGATTCTTCCGCGCCGCCGATGCGTTTCCGTAGGCGGCGGAGGCGGCCTGTTTCAGTTCGTTCAGGTTTCCCGATCCGTTTATAAAATTATTAAAGACCCTTCTGTATTTTTCCTGAGCTTCCAGGCCGTTCTCTTTATCAGATACATAGGCGGCTTCAAATTCTTCTTTAGCGGCATTACGCATTCCCCTTGCCCAGAGCATGAGGCTTTCCAGCGCCGATGGGACGTTGTTAAAAACCCGGGAAAGTCCGTTTTGGGCATTAAAGACGGTCATTTCATTCCAGTACGATTCAAGCCTTTCAATTTCAGTTCCGTTGAAACTGCCTGAAACCCCTAAGGCGGCCTCTAAATCATCCCATTCGATCTTTCCTTCTCCGGTTTTTTCAGCGCTAAGCTTGGTCAGGTTTTCGCAGGATGCCTGATAGGCAAGCCCTGTTTGGGACAGATCCGTAAGGCCCCGCTGGAACGCATTCTTATTGCTTTCGATAAGCAGATTATACCCGGTACGTCTGTTGTTGACCGCATTTTTTACCTGATTTATCTGGCTTGCGTCCTCGCCCAACAGAAAAAAGGGGATGCCGGTAAGGATAAACCCCAAAAATCCCCCAACTTTATTTTTGGCCCGGTACGAATTGGCCTTGTCATAGAGCCATTGCAGTTCCCGTGATTCCGAGACCATGGTAAGTCCCGATGATCCTTCTCCGCCTCCTCCCGTAAGAAGCAGGGCAAGAAGAAATTCAAGGTCCTCCTTTTCCTGTTCACTTAAGCTGTCCCAGGCGTTCCGCTGAATGTTCTTTAAGTCCCCGGTCCGGTAACCGGCAAGCAAGGCGTTGAGGCTGTTTCCTGAAAGTTTCATATTTCCGTCTTCACCCATTTCGGTGAGGGTATATCCCCCTATTGAACGGCCCTGATTGTTTTCCAGTAGCTGCCTGATAAGATAGTCCAGCGCAAGTCCCCACCTTTGATAATTCGCCGTTTCCTGCAGATCATACGAAGCCATGCGTACCGACCACTGGATAAGGTCATTTTGAAAAAGGGAAAGACCTCCGCCGTCGTTCCTGAAATAGTCCGCCAAAGCCGCCGCGCCGCCATTGCTAAGCTGGTTCAGACGAAAATTACCCCTGTCATAGGAGACTACGAGCCTGCCCTTTTCGTTAATACCGAGAAAATCCTGCCAGCCGGCGGCGGCAAAAGCGGGAATCTGGTACTGTTCATAGATCTCAGGCAGCAGAGGATTAAGAAACGGCGGGGTCTGGGTAAGCAGGGAATTCTCCAATCCGGCGTTCCGCGCTTTTTCTTCGGACAGGGCCCTTTCCGTTTCCTGCCGGGCTTTGAGGGTTAACAGCATACGGGCAAAGCTTTCACGGTATTCTTCGTATAAGCGTTTATATTCCGGATCGTCGTAGGGACGTTTACTTTCATTTCCGTTGTAGAGATCCTTCAAAGCTTCCAGGGCGAACCGGGCCCGTTCACTACGCTCCTTCGCATAGGCAAGTTCTTCCGCTGGTTCCTTATAGTACAAAGTGTCTGTCCCGCCGCCTGATCCCTCGCCCAAATAGGCCGTACTGGCCCAGCGCCGTATGGCGTCTTCCTTTTCATAGGAGAGCCGCGCCTTTTCAACGGCGTTAAAGAGCTGCTTTGTCTCACTGTATAATGACTCATAGTACAGCGCGGCGGATGCAAACTGTTCCGTCCTTGTATTGTAGAGAGTAAGCAGGCCTTGATATTCCCCCCTCATCGCGTCCAGGGCGGCGGAAATATTCTGCATCCCCTCCTCAAGCCCCTCATCGATAATGACATAGGAGAGCCTGGCAATTTCCGATGCATAATAACGTTCCTCACTGCTAAGGCCCGCCAGTTTTTCCGCTTCGGTCTTATACAATTCATACAATACCGGCAGGGTATCGGGATCAAAAAAGTTCTCAAAGGCTTTGCCGGGATCTTCCAAATAGGTTCCCGCCGCTTCCATAAACGTCGACTGGGAAGGCGTCAAATCCCCTTCGGCAAAAATTTTTAAGCCCCCGTTAAGCCTTTTTCCCGCATCCTCCGCATGATCGGCAATTGTTTCTGTTCCCTCAGCGGCAAAATAATCAATATACAGGGAAAGATACTGATAATAGGAGAGCTCCCGAATCAGATCTTCGGTAAGTTCACTGATATCCGAGAGGCTCCATATATAATCGGTTAGTTCATCATATTTTTCTTTTATCTGTCCGGCGTTTCCAGGGATTTTATTTCCCCTTTGTTTTGCGTAAAGCGCCGTGTACATGAGAAACGCATCCTTCCAGGATTCAAGTTCACCGGCGATCCAGTCGGGGACGAGTTCCGCTTCCTGATCGATACGGACAAAGAGCTCCGCCAGTGCGGTCCCGGGCTCCTCCCCGGTGGAAGCGCAGTATTGAAGAAGGGAAGCCGCAAAGGATTGGGGGGAGGGAAGGTAGGCGCCGGTCCGGGTAATTCCGTAGTCATAAAAAATTCCCGCCAGGGCCCGGATAAAGGAAGCCGCCGTTTCTTCCATTACCGCTGGGGCATATTCGGCCAGCTCCCGGTAAATATACAGCAGCATAAATTCCCTTTCACCCCCCGATTCAAGAGCGTCCTGTTTAAGACGGCGGTAAACCCCTTCGTCCTCCAAATGGGACAGGGCCTGAGTATCGGCTTCCACCCCGGTTACGGCAAAATACCAATCCTGCGCCGAGCTTCCGTGGAGCAGCGCAAGCCGAATGTTCCGCCATTCATCGTCCGGGGAACCGGCAATCCCTTCCAGTTCCACCCAGCCCCGGCTGAGGCCGTTTTCAATTGAATACCTGCGGGCGGCGCTGAGATAGGCGGTGTAATAGGAATCATCATTCCGCCGCCGTTCAGACAAATCGGAAAGGGCCGCATAATAGTTTGCCAATTCGTTAAGAATAAAATCCTTAGACTGAACGCGGTAGGCGGCCATTTTAAGGGCATATTGGGAATTCAATTCTTCAAGCGTCCGTTCCGCCTGTTCCAGGGCATCCGCCGCCCCAATCATAACGTCCCGGACCAATGCAAGATTCAACCCCGCTGCGCTGAGCCGTTCTTGCACCGAGGCATAAGCTTCCAGCGCCGCATCATAGGCCGCCTTGGATTCCCGCCACCGGACAAGGCTTTCCGCCTCGGTCATACGACCAGCGCTGAGATCCGCCGCATAGGCCGATACGGCCTCAGCGGCGGCAAGCCGCTCCGACCAGTAGGAAGCCGCCGCCTGGGCGCGGAGCAGTTCCACCTGGTATTCATCCAGGTGGAACGCCTCGCTGTCCTTACCAAGTACGGAGTTCAGGGCCCCCGCGTCAAGGCCCAGGGCAAGGCCGAATTCACGTCCCAATGTTTCCCTTGCTTCTTCAAGCTTCCCCAGGTACTGATTATAAATGGAAGACCAGCGCAGCAGCTCATTACCCGCAGTGATCTGATTTGCCGTAAGGACCGGTTTATTTTGATTATCCGGATTATTCTGATCGTTTTGAGTATTTTGATTGCTCGAACCGTCAAGAATTCCCCGGACCCAGCTTTCAAAGGCCCCACTGCCCAGTGCGGGGGTCCCTTCTCCGGGAAAACGGGAAAGCCAGAATGCTATGTTTTCCTTTGCCTCGGCAAGAACGGAACCGCAGGTAACATAGATGTCCACCCAGGCCCTTGCCCTGTCGGCACCGGCGGCGCTTCGGAGAGCCGCGTCATTTTCAAATTCGGCCTTTGCCTCCGCAATGGACCTTTCAAGCAGCTGGGAAACGCCGGCAAAGAGCTTTTCCCCGGATTCAAAAAGTTCCTTTGCCTTCTCTTCCCAGGCGATCCTCTCCTTTTCCATTTCGGCAAAGGCGCTTCTCCATGCCTCCTCGCCGGAAAGAAAAAGTTCCCCCGAATCCCGTTCCCATTCTATACGCCGGATAAGAAAATCTTCCTCGGCCCTTGTCCAGGCATTCAAACCCCGGTCGAATTGTTCTTCAAACGCGGCAAGCCACTCGGCGCCCATAAGAGCCAAATCTCCGGAACCGTTCTTTGCCGCCTCAATACGCTTTTCAAGCAGGGCAAGGGCGGACGAGCTTTGGGCTGCCGCGTCCTGAATAAGCCGGGCGCTGATCATCTGGGCGCTTTCATTTTCACTCTGCTTCCTGAGGCTCCATAGATCCCCGGTACGCCGGGCAATGAAAAGCCTTGCCTCCCGGGAAAGTACGGCGTTAAATTCCGCTTTCCGCTTTGAAAGATCTTCCTCCACAAGGGAAGCCAGCCTTGCCTCAAAAGCCGACCGGTTTTCCCCGCTTATATAGCTTAAGATTTCCGGACAGAGGGACGCAATAGTCGACTTATAGCGGGCCAATTCCCCTTCGCTGGTTTTACGGGTTAATTCAAGCCACGCGTCCCTGTCTTCTTCAACACTGCGGCCCTCGGCGGGACGTATCGTTTCAGGATCACCGGTTTCCCCATAGCTGATCTCACCGTCATCGCCGGTATGGTAAGCGTAAATCCGGTTTGCTTCCTCAACCGCTTCCGCCAGGGACCGGGACACCGCCCCCGAATACTCCCCGAAAAAACGCTTAAACAGCCACTCGGAAAAACGCCGTTCCAGCGCTTCCTCGGACCAGAGGGTTATTTCTTTTTTTAGTTCCGGAAGGAATTCCGGATCTCCATACAATTCCAGCGCCGTCCGTTCCCAATCGGCAAGGACAATTTCCAGGCCCTGACGGGCTTCCTTCATCCAGGAAGAGAGTTCCCATTCCCGGTCGGCCCTGTCAAGGTGGTATTGAAAAAGCCTTTCATTAAAGCCCTTTACCTCAGGTTTTGTAAGGGCGGCGGCGGAAACGATCACCGTACAAAAAACGGCAATCCCGAAAAAGGAGGCGGATATTTTGGCAGTCATGGGGTGCCCCGGGATTTTTATGCGTTCCGCAAAAACGGAATCTTCTTAACCCAAACTCTTCCTCGCAGGAACAGCCGCAGATAGTGCCTTCAAAAAAACAATACCAAAAAGACAAAAAAACGCAAGCAAAAAATGACAGATGTCATGGGAAATTTTTCAATCCCCGTTAAAGAGGTTCATTGGACTTCTTTAGCAGACCCGGTATCAGGGCGGCCAGGGCGGGAATCAGGGTTATCGAACAGAGGGCGGAAACGGCCACGCCAAGGGCGCCGACCAGGGCAAGGGACCTGACGGCGGCCGCGGCGCCGTTCCGCAACAGCAGGAAAGGCGCGGCCCCCGCTATGGTGGTGGACGTTGTGGCCGCCAGGACCGGAAGCCTTTTGCGCAGGGACAGATAAAGCCGGTGTCCCCGCAGGACAGTCCCGGGCAGTGCCTTTTCGGCCAGGGCGTCGGCGCTGAGGACCGCCGCGTTCACCGCCATCCCCGAAACGGCCACAAAGGCCGCGGCGCTTTCCGCGTTCAACCCACCCCCAGCGGCGGCCAGGCAGAGGGCCGGAAGCGCCAATGACGGGGGAACCACGGCCAAGATGGCCAGGGGCAGGATCAATGATTCTCTCGCGGCGGCAAGTACCATATAACAGAAAAGCAGGGCCAGTAAAAAAAGAAAGCCCTGGTAACTCACCGCCTCCGCCGCCTTAAGGGCCTCCCGGTCAAATTCAATACTGTACCCCGGTGGAAGAGAAAGTTCCCCAAGGGCCGGCATAATTTCATCACGGGCCCTGCGGGGATCCATGGCGGTGGTACGCAGGGCAATAGAAGCGGTTCTTCGCCGGTCCTCCCGCTGTATAGAAGCGGGCTCAATTCCCCTGCTTTCGTCAACCAGGGCGCCGAGCCGCAGGGGGCCCGATTTTCCGCTTATCAAAATGTTTTTTATCTCATCCCCGGACCGGGAAAGGCCCCCTCCCCTGATACGTACATCCGTTTCCCCGCTTTGGTTAAGCCGCTTATAGGCCACAGGGCCGTGTATGTCCTGCCTGGCCGCGCTCCCAAGGCGGGAAAAGGAAAGTCCCGCTACGGCAAGCCTGGAACGATCCGGCTTCAGACTGAGCCGGGGGCTCCCCTCTTTGAAGCACAGCACCGTCTCTTTAACCAGAGAAAGTTTTCCACAGATACGCGCTGCGGCGGAGGCAAGCTCCCGACAGAGTGTCCCGTCGTCGCCTGAAATTTTTATCTCCCAGTTCCGTTCCCCGGCGGAGGATTCACCTATATACACAAAGGCCCCCGGTATGGAAATACCGCGCATCAAAGCGCGGACTTCCCCTGCTTTCAACCGGGTCCTGTCAAAAGTTACCAGTGCCGAACCGGACCCGGTCCTTGCGCCGGTCTGTATGTTAACAATCCCCTCAACGGAAGAGAGGGTTTCGGCATAAGCGGCCAAGAGCCTGTCGCTTTCTTCAACATGAAGCCCCCCCTCAAATTCAAGCGCCGCATAGACCGAGTCTTCCGATTCCTGCTGCCCCGTATCGGCCCCTCCGGTATAAAGGGCCGCCGCTCCTGCCAGGGTAAGTAAGGTCCAGCCGGCCAAAACCGTCAAGGGTCTTGTGGAGCAAAAATGTATCCCCCAGGCCAAGAACCTCCTGAGGGGCCGGAAAAATCTCGACGGTCCGAGGAAAGGGCCGAGCCTGAGGGCCGGGATCTTCAACAGATCGTCAATGCGGGTACACGGGGGCGCCGCATTTACGATACGCGGCATCCGTTTTTTTTCCACCGCGCCGACGGCGTTTTCCGGCTTACCCCAAAGGAAGAGAGGGGGGAGCAGGGTCAGGGCGAGGACCATGGATACAAAGTTCACCGATCCTATGGCCGGGACAAGCTGGGTTATCTGCCCTCCCGCATTGTTCAAGGTCAGCGGAAACAGGGCGATGATGGTCGTAAGGGAGCCGGAAATCAGGGGGAAACGGAGGGATAAAAAAGCTTTACGGCCATCCTGAACCGTAATGCAGCGGCGGAAATACTCGGCGCCCAGTATGGCCGCGTCCACCGCAGCGCCGGTCCCGGCGGACAAGCCCGCCAGGGCAAATTTTTCAAGCCTGACCCCCATAAGGGTCAGCAGGACCGCCGAGAAAAGCAGCGCCGCAGGAACAGTCAGGGCGCAGACCAGGGAGACGGAGGAGAACCCGCCGGCATTCCTTGTCAGAAGCAGGGTCATCAGGGCCACCGCGGCGGAACCTTGAAGGGCGGCGGCCAACACGGAACGGTAGGCCGTCCGTTCTTCCTCACCCCGATCGGAAAGTACGGTAAATTCCAGGGGCAGGAAGGCAAAACGTTCTAACTCCTTTTTTATCCGCCGGGACAAAATCCCCGCGTCTGCCCCTGGTCCGCCCATGAGGGCAATCACCGCGGTCTTTTTCCCGTTCAGTCGTGAACGGATTTCCCCTTCCCTTTCACGCTCGGTGATTTCGGCAAGGTCTTTCAGCATTACGAAATTTCTTGTCCTCCCCCCTTCCACCGGAACCTCGACGGGGATAAGGGCGTTTCGCAAACTCCGAAGGTCCCCATAACGGCCGTCGGCAGTAACGGTAAGTTCCCTATCCCCCGAATCAAGCGTACCCGCGGGGACCACAAGATCGTTTTCTCCAAGTACGGCGCCTATATAAGCGGGATCTATGCCCCGGGCGGCAAGTTCCTCGGATTTAACGGTGATTACTATCTCATTGAGTCCCGTCCCGGAAATCTCCACCTCCCCGGCGCCCTCAAGCCCCTCCAGGGCGGGCTTGACAGTCCGCTCAAGAAGCCTCCCCAGGGGCGCGTTACCCTTAGCGGAAACCGCGGCGGTCCACAGGGGGATGCGGGTATCATCGGAGGAGAGGATTTCAGGCCTTTGCGCGGAAGGGGGCAGTGATTCATACACGGCCTGAGCGGCCTCCCTAACCGCCTCGTAGCGGCCCGAATCATTCCCCTCAAAATAGACAAAGACCCGGACCGCTCCGTTCTCGCAGTTGCTCCGTATCTTTTTAACCCCGTTGATCCGTGTAAGAGCGTCTTCCAGGGGAATCACGGCGGTCCGTTCCATTTCGGACGCGTCAACTCCGTAGTGCCGCTGGATGATCGAAAAGGCCTCGTTCTTTTTCCGGTCCTTTACATCCCCGGCAATAAGTATATAGAAAGAGAACGCAAGGAGTCCCAGTATCAAACACAGGGACGACTTATACCGGGTAAACCAATCCCTGTTCACCGTTTCCCCTCTTTCCCCATAAAAAAGCGGAGGAAAACCGGAGGCAGGGCAAAGAGGCTGAGCAATACCGATGCGGCAATACCGCCCAGCATGGCGGCGGCCATGGAACGCTGGCCGCCCCGGGACAGGGTCAGGGGAAAGAGGGCGCAGATCGTGGTCAAGGCGGTGATCAGCACGGAACGGCAGCGTTCTCTGACGGCGCCGTATACGGCGGGGGCGGGAGCAAGGCCGGAGCTTATTTTTTCCATCCCCCGTTCATAGATTATCATGCCGTTGTTTACTGCGATCCCGAAGAGGACCAACAGCCCCAATACGGAAGATGAATCCAAACCGGTCCCGCTTATAAACAGGGCCGGTCCCGATCCGGCAAGGGAAAAGGGGATGGCAAGCATGAGGATAAGGGGCAGTATAAAAGATTCAAATTCAGCGCCCATGGCAAGATAGAGAAGCAGCAGTACCAAAAGGGCGGTAAGGGTTAAATACGAACGGTACTGGGCAAAGGCCGATTCGCCGGAACGGCTTAAGCCCGGCACGGATCCGCAGAGTTCCTGAAGCTGTCCCGCAAGTTCCGTCCTCTTTCCCGGCTTGGGTTCCGCGTCAAGGTATACCGCGTCGCTCCGGTCAATCCGTATCAGTACCGCTTCACTTTCACGCCGTTCTATACGGGCAAGGCTCCCCAAAAACACAGGGCCCGTTTCTGCTTGTACGACAGGCATATGCTCAAGCCCGCCGTCCAGATCCGCCGATACCCGCAGTTCCAGGGGTTTCCCGTCAACCTCAAGTTCCCCCGAAATATAGCCCTCGGCGGCTGCGTAGACCGCCCGGGCTGTTTCCACCGTACTGATACCCAGATACGCTGAAGCCTCCCGGTTGGGAATGATCCTCAGTTCCGGACGCAGCCCCGACGGACGTATGGTGAGCCCCATAACATACTCCGAAGCGGCCAGGGCCTTTTCCGCCTGTATGCGCCGTTCCTTCAATTCTTCCCTGTCCTTTGCCTTGAGGACCAAGGTTAAAAGTGATGAAAGGCCCAGGAGCTTTTCCGTCTTATCCTGGGGGAAACCCGCATGCCATTCATATCCGGCCTTTTCCCCTTCCATCAGTTTTTGCAGTTCCCCAAGAATTTCCCGGGGATCGGAAGATCCGTCGAACAAACAGCGGAAATGGAAATATTCTTTCCGATAATCGGGATCGCTTCTTTTTCCAAGATCATCATCTTCCGCTCCGGCCCGTCCGAAGATCCCGCTTATACGGGGAAGGGCGGCGATCTTCCCGGCCAGCTTTTCCGCCTCGGCTCCCATGTTTTCAAGCTTCGTACCGGGAGGGAAGCTAAGGATCAGTTCCAGTTCCGCCGTGTCCCCGGGGGAGACAAATACCGCGGGCCTCCCCAGGAGAAAGGCCAGTCCCCCGGCGCACATAAAAGCGGCCATGCCGAAAATAAACAGGGGACGGCGCAGGCAAAAACGGAGCAGGGCGCCGTAACGGGCCGGGAGGTTAAGGGGAGGCAGGCGTATAAACGCAATGCGCTTATGCGCGAATATTCCGGTTGTACGCGCCATGCGTTTACGAGCGCATGGCGCGGCATTATGCGCCGCTTGATTCTCCGGTTTTTTTCCCCTCCGGAAGGGGCAAAAAAGCCGGTAAAGGCTGGGCAGGGCAAACTGGGCATAGGCCCAGCCCGCGGTGATGGAAACCACCAGCGAAAGGGAAAGATCACCGTAGAGTACCCCCAGGGGGCCGGGAAGAAAAAACAGGGGTATAAAGACCACTGCGGTGGTCAAGGTTCCGCCGAAACTGGAAGACGCCACCGATGCCGCCCTGAGGCTCAGTTCGGACGGATGGGGAAGCCTGTCGCCGAAGGAGCTGTGCAATAAATCGAGGATGATCACCGCCGTATCGGAGACCATGCCTATACCTAAGGCGATCCCTGAAAAACTTACGGTATTAAGGGATCGCCCCCCCAAGGCCAGGGCGGCGAAGGAAGCGGCGGCGGAGAGGGGAATGGAAAGGCCCGCCAAGAGGCTGTAACGGAGACGTCTGAGACTGAAAAAAAGTACAAACCCCACCGCCAGGGTTCCCAAAACCGCGGAAATCACAAGGTTCTTTAATCCCCTCATAATGGCGGAAGCGTCATCGTAGACAAGGGTAATTTCCGCGTCCTCAAAAAAATCCTCCGCCGCGCCGGAGAGGGTTTTTTTCAATTCACGGGAAAGCCTCACCGGATCCGCCCCAGGACGGCGGTAAATTTCCAGGGCCGTTTTTAAGGAGGCTGAATTTTCTCCGCTTTCCCGCCGACGGGGATCGGCGGAAACAAAAAGGCTCTTTAATTTTGCCCTTCCCATACTTAGCTTTCCCAAATCGCCAAGGCGGAAACCGCCGTTCTCCGACGGAAAGACAAGGTCCGCCAGCTCCCCCGGAGAAGCTGGTTTCCCCGCGCTTACCACCACCAGTTCACGGTTTCCCTCTCTGGCGTTTCCTGCGGGAATATTCGCCGTCTCCGATGCAAGCAGTTCCGCTATCGACGCCGGGGGAAGCTTTCTCGAAACGGACCGGGGAAGATCCGCCTCAAATTCCAGTTCCTCCCTTTCCCCCCCTACAAGGATCACCTTCCCCACGCCGCCGATACGCCTAAGCCGGGGAAGTATTTCATATTCGGCGAGATTCCGGGCAAAGGCGGAACCCAGGGGGGAGGAAACGGCCGCCACCGCCTGGGGTTCCTCATCGCTGCCGCCGGGAACCACGGCGGGCTTACTTACCCCTTCGGGGAGGCCCGGATAAACCGCGTCAATCGCCTCCCTTACCAATACCGAAGCCGCCCCGCTGTCCGTTCCCCAGTTAAAATCCAGGATCGTTAAGGAGGCCCCGTCCCTGGCAACGCTGCGCACACGTTGCAGCCCCTTCACCGAAGAGAGGGCGTCCTCCACGGGGATGGTAACGACGGCCCTGATATCCTCGGCGCCCATGCCGGGATAGAGGGTTTCCACCGTTACCCGGGGAAGGATGAATTCAGGAAGTTTCTGCAGCGGCAGGGAACGGAGGGAGTAAAAGCTCGTGATTAACAGGGCGGAGAGGGCCATGATAAGTGATATGGGCCGCCTGATACAGATATCTATCAATGCTTTCATTTTACAAGAAGTACGCGGAAGCTCTCCGCGCTGATATTTCCGCTTGAGTCCTCAAGGCCCGAAGCGGCTTCAAGGGTAATCACCCCCATATAGGGACGGTTGGTAAGCATACCCCTCAGTTCAACCCTGGTAAGGGTTTCCCAGCCTGCCGCCGCTTCTTCCCTGGTAAAATTTGTTGTACGGAATTCCCTGGGAGAAAAGGCCAGGGCATTGTTGGTGGCGCTTATGGTAAAGCGGTCCATCAGGGAAAACATTAAAGGGACGGCAAGGGGGGCCGTCTCAAAATACAGTTCCACCCAGACCGGTACGGCCTTGTCAAAGGGAAAGTACGTTTCGGACAGAGGGAGATCCTCAAGCAGAGCCGTCCTGGAATAGGTCCTTGGGGCTTCGCCGGAGTTTCCCGGTTCCAGGGGGATACGTATTCCGGCAAAAACCGGCGGCTTTGAATTGGGCCCGTCATGGATTATCTTCCAACTCCGGATCGAAGTGGATTCGTTTCCCGCCCTGTCCTTCACCCCCTTTCCAAGGCTCAGTACAAAACTGCTCCCGTAAACAGGGGTCTCCGAAAACCTGAACACCGCCCTTTCCCCGTATCCCGGGGGCGTAACGAGGACAAGCCCCAGGGAAGGATCGCAGCCAAGAGCCCCGGAGGTCCCGGCAAGATCCACCGGCTCTGAAAAATTCAAAACCAGTTTCCAGTTCCGTTCCCAGCCCGAATTCACCCCCGCCTCCGACAGGATCAGAACCGGAAGGCCCTCAGCACTTACTCCCCCGGCGGAAAGAAGCTCAGGGGGTTCCCTGTCGGTTCCGGCGCTGAAATGTACCGTATATTCCCTCCCCGTAGTGAGGCCCGCAACGGAGGCAAGGGCCGTTCCGGCGTTAAGGCGGTATTCCTTTCCGGCGATCCAGGATTCAGAGGGGGTAAAAACGGCCCGGTATCCGCCATCCTCCGTAGACCAGACCCCCGAAACGGAGGGAACGAAAGAAAAAGCCCCAAGGGAAGCGCGGTCAAGAGGTACGGAAAAAAGCAGCCTTAGTTCCTCCCGTTCTTCCGTAAGTATTCCGCCGTCGTGGGGGCTGCTTTCGAGCAGCAGGGGCCTTACAGCTTCGGGCCTGGTGGTAAAGGCCCCCTCGAACTGCCGTTCCAGGGAAAGGCCGCTTGTATCCTGGGCGCCGGTTCCGAGCGAGATAAGATAATCGGCGTTTTTTTCAAGCGGCTCCAGGGACTTGAAGATCAACTTCGATCCCTCCCAGAAAAAGAGACCCGCAAGGGGCGAGCCGTTTTTGCTCAGTGAAAAGGACCGTTCCACGCTGACCCTGTCAGGTTCAAGGGAAAAGACCAAGGATACTTCAACGCCGTCTTCATGGTGATAGTCCGGTCCGGGACTCCAGCCGATCACGGTAAAGGCCCCGGTCCTTAGCAGATCGCAGGACAAAACGAACAGGACCGCCAAAAGGGGGTATGGATTACGCATTTTCAGTTCCATTGATGGTGACATAAAAGGAAAGATCCTCCTTGAAATACGAAGCCCTGCCGTTGGAAAGCCCTCCCCTGCCTCCGGGTATGAATAGCCTGTAATAGTGATTTTCCGCCCCCCCTTCAATTCCCTCAAAATCCAGTTCTAAAAGATCCTCCGACCACCAGCGGGCGGAACGGAGGCTTACGGGCTTTAGTATTCCGGGAAAATAGGGTTCAAAGCGCAGAAGGGAAACCGCGTCCTCCTTAGCCTTGGCGGTAAAGGGGAGGGAAAAACGGAGGGTGATCTTGAGTATCCCCTCGGGCAGGGAGAGTTTTCCCTCCTCCCGGGACAGCAGGGTCAGGTAGGGAATATCGGGGATAAAGGTAAAACGCAGTTCTTTTTCCGGCTTAAGCCCCGAAGTATCTTTAGTTTCCTTTGAAACAACGAGGGTATATACCCTTTCGGGTTCGGGATCATTTTCGGGGATGAATACGACGGCGGAACTGCCCCAGCGTTCGGTTCTGCCCGGAAGGGGCGGATCAAACTTAAGGCAGTTCAAAATCGATTGATCCATGGGTTTGTTAAAAACCACGCCGATGGCCTCTCCCGGTCCAAGGCCGTTTTCCAGGGGCAGTCCCGTCTTCAGCCACGTCGAAGCGGAGGTCTCGATGAGGGGACAAAGCTCGATGACGGCGGGCAAAAGTCTGTCCGCATCGGTAACAAAGCTTCCCCCGGCGGCCTTTACCAGGGAGCTCCCGCTACGGCTCCTTGCCTTTACCCCCAGGGTCCAGCGGTATACCGTCCAGGGTTGGAGGGGGTCCTTTGGACGCAATTCCAGCACGGTATCGTCCTCAAGCCACTCCAGATCCCGTCCGGAAACTCCGTCGAGCTGAAGCGCGCCGGAGGCGCTCTGCCGATCCATGGGTTCGGAAAATACAATGCGGAGTCCCTCTCCGGTGCTTACCGAGGCGCCGTCTTTAGGGGTATAGGAAACTACATAGGGGCCCCCTTCCGCCGAAAAAGCATAGAACGGAACATAAACGGAAAGGCGCAGTTCCCGCCCGTCTTCCGCATAAACCGTCCCCGACACGGTAAGGGTATAACGTACGCCCCTTTCCCAAGGTTCAAAGGGAACAAAGGAAAGTTCATTCCCGTACCAGCGGAGATCGCCCTTTACGTTTCCTCCGGGATGGGTAACCGAAAAGGCCTTTTGGGTTTCAAGCCTATCCATCGCGGTATCAAAGCTTACACGTACCGGAATATCCCCGGCGGAAAGAACCGCCCCGGCCTGGGGATAACATTCGTAGCCTATGGGCCGCAGATCGATAAAGGCACAGCTTCCACAGAAGAGAAGCGGAACGATAAAGGCCGCCGCCGGACCGGGTTTTTTCATATTTCCCCCTTC
>JAISRW010000237.1 GCA_031273405.1 Treponema sp. | reverse complement strand
GTCCCCCTGGAATTCCGCTGCTTTGACAGGACGGGGACGGTTCTTGAGGCGGGGAAGAAGCTCTTCGCCGCCCTTTGCGCGGAAGAAAGCGGCGGCGTCCCCTGGGCCGTCAAAACCATAAGGGGCGAAATCCTCCGCCGCGGCGCCCTCTCCCCCATGGTGCGGGGCAAGCCCGCCGCCCTCACCGCGGCGGTCAACGTGTATAACGAGATCTTCTGGGATCTTTCCCCCATGGACACCCAGGGCCTTGCCCGTCTGGCCGCCGGAAGCGGCCGGCTCCTCTCTTCCCTCAGTGACGAAAACGGCATGATCCTTGCCCTGGAGCCCGGCATCCCCCGGTCGGGCGAATTCATCACCCTCCTCCGGGAAGCCCTGGCGGCGGAAGGCCGGCGGCCCCTCTCGCCCTGTCCCCACCAGGGGCCCTGCCCCTTCCCCGGACCCAGGCAGGCCAAGTGGTGCCACTTTGCTTTTGACACCCAGGACGCGCCGGAGGCTCTCCGGAGGCTCTCCGCCGCCGCCGGGCTCCCCAAAGACCGGGCCGTGACCAGCTTCCTCCTGGCCGGCAAGCCCCGTGAAGCCGCCGCCGCTGCGGAAACCGCCAAGACCGCTATCCGCATCATTTCCGACCCCTTTCCCACGGGCGGCGGCTTCTGGGGCCGTTACGGCTGCGGCGCCGGGGGCATGGTCCTGGTCAGGGGAACCAAAACGGCCGCCGATGAAGAGGTCTCCGGCACCCTCGGCTTCTATGAAAGCGCGGGCAAACGGGACGGCAAGACCGGGGCGGATGTTTTTAATTTAACCGCGAATACCACGGGCAAAGGGAAGAGTGAAGAGTGAAAAGAGCAGGGACGGGTGCTTTTTCAGCTTACTCGACGTGGAGCTTAAAATCCCTTAACGGGTCCGGTTTGTTTAGGTTCGTCAGGCCGCCCGCGGTCTGTGACAAAACCCGGTCGATTTCCCCGAGGCTGTAGAGCTTGTCGGCTTCCAGCAGTTCCGCGGTTTCCATCAGAGGGTTCCGGCGTTTGAGAGCCGCCGCCGCCGGAAGCAGGGTGGCCAGAAGGGTGTGCTCCCTGCGGGTGAGGCCGCGGAGGTAGCGGGAAATATCCTTCCTGAAGGGCGGCAGGGAGGAGATCCCTTCCCTGTACCGGGAGAGGAATTCTTCCGCCCTCATTTTGGGAGCCCCCGGGGAAAAGAGGCGCAGGGTTTTTCCGGCTTTCCTTCCGGTTCCCGTGACAAGAAGCGGCCCCAGGCCTTCCCGGGGGATTAGTTCGGCTTCCAGGGAAAGACTTTTTTCTTCCAGTTTCAGTCGGTAAAAACTGAGGGTCCGGGTTTCGTAATACCAGTTTTCTTCGTCCTTATAGATCTTTTTCAGAGGGCTGCGGAAAAGAAGGGAAGAAGCCTTTTTTTCCAGAGGGGCCAGGCGGTTCTGGTCTTTTTCAAAGTAGGGATACACATAGGCGCCCCTGGCGTAGCTCAAGCCCATAGGATAGGAAAAGTCGGCGCCGTATAATTCTATGCTCCGGGCTCCAAGCCTCTCGGCCAGAGAAACGGCGGCATAGCCGACGTTGGCTCCCGAGATATCAAGCTCCGGCAGGGGCCGCCAGGTTTGGGAAAGCCAGCGGGTCAGGGGGTGGCCGCCGGAAAAGAAATAGGGCCTGGCCGAAAGGGAAGCGACCAGGGGAGGGCTTGCCAGGTCCAGAAAGAGGGGTATGCCTTCGGGGAGGCCGTCCATGAAATGGTAGTAGCTGTAATGCTGGCAGTCGATTGAGACCACCGCGTCGGGCCTGATCCCTTCGGAGAGGAGGCAGGGGAGGCTGGTGTCGGCGGCGATGAGATAAAGGCTCTCCCGCTTCTTCTTAAGCGCCGGGAGTTGGATGCTGAGGGAGGGGCCCGCCGCGGCGACCGCCGACTCCCGTATGGGAGCCAGGGGCTTTTCCGGTTCCTCCGCCCTTTCGAGGTTCCGTAAAATATTCGAAAACCAGCGGGTCCCGAAAAAAGCCTGGACCGAATAATCCGCCGAGATCTTGCCGATAGCCGCCTCGATCGCGGAACCGGCGGCGGCAAATTGCTCCCCCCCGAAGGCGGTCCTGGTACGCAGGGGCAGGACCCGGATTCCCCCGAAGAGGCATGGCTGATAGTTCCCTACGATATAGGCCTCCAACTCCGCTTCCCGGGGATCGATGATGAGGAAAAACCGTGGATCTTTAAAGAGTTCGATATACTCTTTGGAAGAGAGGAGTTCGGCTATGCTGTTGATATCGAAGTCTATAACCAGAACCCTGTGTATGCCCTCCCGTTCAAGGGCCGCCTCGGCGCAATAGGCGCCCCCCAGGCCGAGGAGTATCAAAAAGCCTTCGTCCTTAACCGATTCCGCAAGCCGCCTTCCTTCCCGCCGGGGATCTACCGTGGAATGGAGGGGATGGGCCGAACCGGAAGGATCTACCCAGGCCGGGACAGTTTCGCCGGTCCGGGACTCAAGGAATTTGTAGCGTCCAAGGGTGGTTTCCGCCCCCGAGAGGCGGGAGCAGAGCAGGGAGTCCAGGCGGGAAAGGGCCAGGAGATTCCGCTCGAAACAATACCGCCTATTCATGACGCCTCGGCGGGCAAGCCAGGGAGAGGACGGCTTCTTCCAGTTCCCTGAGAGGCACCGGTTCCCGGCCGGGAAAAAGAAGGCATCCCAGTTCTCCGGCGGTTTCTCCGCTGCGCCGGGGGTCCTGTAAAGCCGCCCTTATGAGCAGCGCCGCCTTTCTTGAAGGGTTCTGGTGTTTTTTAAGGAGGAGGGTTCTAAAGGGAGCCTGACGGGGGCCCGGATCGTTTCCGGAGAACCCATTTCCGGGGTCTGAAGTCCCGAGAGCCTCAAAGACGGGGTTGTTCTTCCCCAGGGTGAAGAGCCGCCTCGGCCAGGCTTCAAGCCGGCGGCCGAACCAGGAAGCGTAGATTCCGTAGCTGCCCCCCGCCCTGGCGCCCGCGGCTCTCACGAAGCTTTGGGAATAAACGGGGTTTAAGCGCCCTTCGTTTTTCTCCCAGAGGGCATCGAAGCCGTAAGGCCGGACGTGGCTGCGTATGTCCCTGAGGGCAAGATCAAGGCCGGTGATAAATACCTTCCCCCTGGTAAGGTAAAAAGCCAGGTCCAGGGCCGAAGCCGCAACCGTCCCCCGCTGGGGCAGGGCCGCCGAGGGAATCCCCAGCCCGGCAAGGACAAGATTTTGCCACCGGCTCCCGTCGCTTATGGGCAGTATGGGCACGGAAGCGCACTGGGAGGGGAGGGCGGCGACCAGGGCCGCGGCGAGGCCGGCACAGGCCTTCTTACCCAGGAAGATCCGGCGCCAGCATTCGGCTAGGTGAAGCCGGGCCCAATTGCCGCCGTCGGTAGCGATGACAAGATCCGGCGTGAGCCCCCGCTCTTCCAGGGCCGCCGTCGCGGAGGATACCGCCAGGATAAACAGGGAGCCTTGCCGCTCTTTCAAAAGGGGGATGGCGTCTTCAAGGCCCGGACCCGCCCCGGCGACAACCACGGGAAGGGAAAGGGGAGAGGGGGCAAGGATCTCCCCCAACAGGCCAAGGTTCCTGAAAAAATTCCCGAGCCAGCGGCGGCCGAATTCTCCGGCTGTTCTGGCGCTGGCATCGACCCGCTTTATAAATTCGACGGTTTCTTCCATAAGCCTGAGATACTGTTCCCCAAAGACCCCCAGGCCGGGCCGCCATTCGATGATTTTGACGGTCCCGGCTTTGGTGTCGGGAATTTCTTTCTCCAGGAAATCCTGAAGAGCCAGGCCGCTTTCGGGGTGCCAGGACGAATCGGGGCTGTTTTCTCCTTCGCCGGGAGCGCCGGGCCTTGCGCAGTGGAGGGCTATGACTTTTGCGGCGGGGTTCTTTTTCCTTAAGGGAGGAACGAGGTATCCCAATCCCGGTTCAATCAAAATGAAGAACCTGATTCCCTCCTTGAGGGTAAGGGAATTGACGTACCGTTCCGCTTCCCCCCGGGGATTGTACCGGGAATGTAGGTTATTGCTGCTTCCCGGCGGCATATTAGCGGTAAGACCGTATAAGATCGAGGGCTTCCCTGGGGGTTTTGGCCTCAAAAACCGCCAGGGCTTTGGTATTAAGGCTGTTTGAAAGCCGGTGGGCAATAAGCTCCTTATCCACCGGATGGGGGAGCAGTACGAGGCTGCGCCGGGAAGGCAGGATTATAGTGATTCCCAGAAGGGCGGTCATGTTATAAACCGCTTTGTTAAAATTTTCAGCCTTTTGTTTATCCCTATCCATGCCCGCGGGAAGCTCAAGCAAAATACCGTTGAACGGCGAGTTCGCCTTATTGAACTGGGCGATAGCCCTCTCCAGGGGATCCGGCGGGATAACGGGGGGCCGGGAGGCCGGCGGGGCGGTTCGGGAATTACTCGTAATAATTTTATCAATCTGGTCAATCTGGGGATTAAAAATTTCCAACGCCCCCTGGATAATCTTCCCCAGGGACAGGGGATTAAAAAGGGGATTCTTATTGTCCCCCAGGACGACTAGGGCTCCCCAGGGGTTTTCTCCATCCAGAGGAAAAGCCCAGTAGCAAAGATCCTTATCGGCGGATAAGGCGCCGAGTTCGGCGGTATTGGGGAGTCTTATAAAAGGCCTGCCGGATATTTGGATAGATTGGATATATTGAGGAGAATAGAGCTTTTTGTTGTGGATGCTGATTTTTTCGACCCCCAGGCCTATGACGGCGTAGCTTACGTAGATCCCCTTCCACAAGGAAAAACAGATACCGGCCTGAAAAAACCCGTATGCCTTGAGAAGAGTCAGGGCGGCGTAGGGAGTCGTTTTCCTGGGCGGAAGCCTCCGTATCCTGTACAGGAGGGCCCTCCCCATTTCATCCAGTTCCGGATCTTCTCTTCCGGCGGCTTTGGTTAAAAGCCCCATTTTATACAAGCCCTAATTCTTGAAATAGTTTTTTGTAGGTATCAAAGTATTCTGATTTGGCGAATTCTTCGATTTTTTCATCCGGCAGGGATTCCAGAAGCTGATCCATGTAGGACAGAACTGTCTTTAGTTCCTGCTTAAGGTGGGACGGAATAGCCTCGCCCTCTTCCGGAACCGGGGAAAGCGTTTCTTCAATAGTTTCTGCTTCCAGAACAGCGTCATCGCTTCCTGTTGTCTCCGGTTCCGCGGCTTCCGAAAAAACTTCCTCCCCTTCGCCGGCGGCCGGGACCCGGGAATTTTCCGCCTCGACCACGAAACCCTCGGGAATTAGCGCCAAATCAGATAAGCCGGCGGAGGATTCTTCGGACTCTTCCTCTCCGGTCCCGAAGCTTTCATCGGGAATAGCGAATTCTATTTCCTTTTCGGGGATTCCGATTTCTTCTATCCCGCCGGTTTCATCTTCCCCGATTTCTGCTGTTTCGCCGATGTCCTCTTCCCCTTCGTCGAGGGATATTGCCTCGTCCAGTTCCAAATCTATGGAAATGTCGTCCAGGGAAATGTCTTCAAGAGAAATATTTTCAAGGGAAGGTTCCTGCAGGGGGTTTTCCTGAATTTCGCCGGAAAGATCCGGTTCGTCTATGACCGCGTTCGAAAAATCCAGAGAGTCCTCGTCAAACTGAGCGGCGGCCAAGGGGTCGTCTTCCAAAAAGCCGGCGTCTTCCGCTTCCGGCGCCGCCGTCATGGGTTGGACCCCTTCTTCCCCGATCCGGCGCAGATCCTCGCTGTCCTTGTCTTCCCAACCGGAGAGATCTTCCGGTACGGCCTCGTCAAGGGGGATTTCGAGGGAAAGGTCGTCTTCGCCTTCATTCAGAGCAATATCGAATTCTATGGGTTCTTCCGGAAGGGGAGCCTGATGGGCCGGAGCTTCGCCGGAGCCGGCGGATTGATCGATGCCGGCCGCGCTTCCGGGTTCGTCCGGTTCCTTTTCTTCCAGGCTGAGATCCAGATCCAGGTCTCCGGCAATATCGTCAAGAGAGAGCCCGCCGGTTTCCGCGGCATCGCCCGGTTCTTCCGCAGCGTCCGTTCCGGCTTCTTCGGTGAAGTCCGCGGTATTGAGGATATTATCCAGTTCGTCCCCGGTGAGGGCGATTTTTTCATCGTCCTCCTCGTCGAAGAAACCGTGGTTCTGGGTTTCACCGGCTTCGGCGGGGGCACTTTTGGTTTTCAGGGCCGCTAATTCGTTTTTAAAGGTACTCAATTCGACGCGTATGGCGGCAAGCTCGTCGGCAATCTTCATCAAAAGCCGGGTTGAAAGCTCCTGGGTAGAGGGATTGGTTCCTTCCGGGGAATTTTCGCCCCCCACCGGAAGCGCCGGGGCCTGAAGCGCCTCCGCCGCCGGTTCCGCGCCGGTTTCATCCCCGGCGTCCACGGGAAGAGCCTCGACAAAGCCCGGATCTTCCGCTTTTTCTTCCGCGCCGGTTTCTTCCCCGGATTGTATCAAATCCAAGGATTCGGTAAAATCCGAAAAATCAGGCTCCGGAAGCTCGCCGAATTCAAAGCTTCCCGTGTCGTCCGCTCCGGCTGATTTATCTAAACCCTCTGAGGGTTCTCCGAAATCGATTGTTTCTTCCTTCGGGACAGGGTCGTCAAAATCAATATCCGGTAATTCCAACTCCCCGGCATCGGCGCCGGCATCGAAGTCCGGGAGATCCGACTCCGGAAAATCGGGGAATTCCTGGCTTTCTATCCCGGCGGAAGAAAGATCCTGGGGTTCGCTTTTTACCCATACCCCGTATTCGTCAAGGTCGTCCGAAGACCCTATAGTTCCGCGGTCATAATATATTGAAGGTTTTTTTCCATTTGCCATGAATCACTCCCGCTCATTAAACCGAATATAATCCTTTGAGACTATACCTGTGACTATAGTATCGGCTATTATTCTTAAACCCTAGAGCTAATTTAAAAATACACCCCTTACGCGGTTTTCAAACTGCCAGGAGCTTTTCCAAAACCAACCGGGTTTTGTGAATGGCCCAATAATCTTACTATAGATGTTAGTCTATGATTTTTCTTGTTGTCAATGGCTCTCCGCCAGGGCCGGCGTATTTACTTGTAAGTACTCAGGACTAATGCGGGGATAGCGGAAATCGGCGGAATGAAGGGGCTTTTAGCCCCGAAATGGAGCCGATTGGA
>JAISRW010000219.1 GCA_031273405.1 Treponema sp. | reverse complement strand
GCCGGTAGAGATCCCTCAAATTGTCGTAGTCGGCGGGCCTTTGATCGGTGTTCCTGACCAGGATGGCTATGGGGGTTCCCAGGGTCTTCCCCTCAAAGACCCCCGAAAGAATTTCCGGCCCGTCCTCCTCGGTCCGGGTCGTGGCGGGGCCGCCTCCTCCGGGCCGGCGGCGGCCCAGTTCCCGGCTTATGTCGCCGGTTTCCAGGGGAAGCCCCGCCGGGCAGCCGTCCACCACGCAGCCCAGAGCCGGCCCGTGGGATTCCCCGAAGGTGGTTACCCGGAAAAGCCTTCCGAAGCCGCTGCCGCCCATGTTATTCGACCGTCTCTGCCGTCCCGTTAGCCTCGGGAGGCGGCGCTTCAAGGCTTTCCACTTCCTGAAGGGTAGGAGGCTCCGCGCCGTGCCGGGAGCACACTATCGAGGCCGCCTTGTTGGCGAAAAAAAGGGCGTCGCGGAGATCTGTTTCCGAGAGCTTTGCCAGGTCCGGCCGGGACATCTTTTCCTTGATTTCCAGCCAGGAAAGGAAAGCCCCGTGGAAAGTGTCTCCGGCGCCTATGGTATCGGCCACAGGGAGATCCACCACCGGGGCGCTTGCCCTGATGACGCTGCCGTCGTTCCGGCGGAGCAGCGCCAAGGCGCCCCCGGGACCCAGGGTGGTAATTACCAGCCGGGGCCCCATAGCGAGGATCTTTTGCAGCGACTTTTCAAGATCCAGGCCGGGATAGATAAACTCAAAGTCCGCCACGGAGATCTTGACAATGGTGGAGGCGGCTATCCATTTTTCGAAACGCTCCGTATAAGCGTTTTTATCCTCAATCATGAAGGGCCGGACATTGGGATCGAAGGAGATGACCGGCGCCGCGTTTCCGCGTGAAACCCGGGCGTTTTCGCGGAGGACGAGGGTTTCTATGGCTGTGGCTATGGGTTCCATGGTCATGGCGATGGAGCCGAAGAGTATGCAATGGGCGTTGGGGGGCAATTCCCGGGGCAGATCCCCGGCGTCCAGGGAAGGGGCCGCGGTTCCTTGGGTATAGAATACGTATTGGGGCTCTTTCCCCATCTCCAGTTTGACAAAGGCCAGGGTGGAGTTCCGTTCCGACCGGATCATCAATTCGTCCCCCACATGGTTGTCTCTGAGGCGTTTCATCAGGGTTTCCCCGAAGAAGTCGGTAGAAAACCGGCCTAAAAATTCGACCGGAACCCCCAGTCTGCCTATGGCTACAGCGGTATTAAAGGGGCTCCCCCCGGGAAGCGGTAAGAACCCTTCGCCCTGTCCGGGAAAACCGGCGCGGACCATATCTATCAGAGCTTCTCCGCAGCATATTATCATGTCTAACTCCTCAAACAGAAATTTAACCACGAACACCACATCGAACCTTCGGTTCGCCAACACGGACAAAAGTCAGAAATTCAAGCAAAAAGTCCGTGTGGTCAGAGTGGTCAGTGGTTAATACTATTCCCCTTGCGTAAGAGTATCCAAGCTTATATAATAGTCATTATGTCGCTCGTTTGCAAGTTGAATAGCATACAACGGCGTGTTGAAAGGCGAAAGGCAGGAGGTTTTTATGCAGGGAAAGATGAAAGTCGCGGTAATGACGGACATTATGAAGGTGGATTTTGTCGAAAGAGAGATTCCCCAGCCCAAAGCCGATGAAGTTCTGGTAAAATTGGACTATGTAGGGGTCTGCGGTTCGGATCTCCATTATTTTGAGCATGGAAAGATCAGCGAATTCCTGGTAAAGCCTCCCTTTGTCCTGGGCCATGAGGCCGGCGGCGTGGTAGTTGAGGCCGGCTCAGGGGTAAAACACCTGAAAACCGGGGATAAAGTGGCCCTGGAACCGGGAAAAACCTGCGGCCGCTGCGAATTCTGCCGCACCGGCCGCTATAATCTGTGTCCCGACGTGATCTTCTTTGCCACCCCCCCTGTAGACGGGGTGTTTCAGGAATACGCGGCCCATGAGGCGGATCTCTGCTTCAAAATAACGGACAAGATGGACACCATGGAAGCCGCCCTCATAGAGCCCCTGGCCGTGGGTTTCCACGCCGCTACCATAGGCGGCGCCAAACTTGGGCAGACCGCCCTGGTGACCGGTTCGGGCTGTATCGGCCTGGTATGCATGATGGCCGCCAAAGCCCTAGGGGTTTCCCGTGTTTTTGTCAGCGATGTGGTAAACAAGCGGCTCGAAAAGGCCGCGTCCCTGGGCGCCGACTCGGTGATCAACAGCGCCGAAAAGGACCCGGTCAAAATCGTCAACGAACTCACCGGGGGCCAGGGGGTGGATCTGGTCTTCGACGCTTCGGGAAACGAAAAAGCCGCTAATCAGGGCATAGGGGCCCTCAAAAAGGGCGGTACTTTTGTTTTTGTCGGCTATCCTCCCGGCGGGAACATGAACCTCAACATAGGCGCGGCCCTGGACAAGGAGCTTACCATGAAGACCATTTTCCGCTACCGCCACATCTATCCCCTGGCCATAGATGCGGTAGACCGGGGCCTTGTGGATATCAAGAACATTGTGACCAATGTTTTTGACTTTGAGGATATACAGAGGGGCCTGGAACAGAGCATCCATAACAAGGCTGAAATCGTCAAATCGGTGATCAGGATCGCCAAGTAGGATCTTAGCTCTTAAATTGTAACTACTCAGGTATATACGATATTTCATATATTTTTCTTGTTCTCAAGTGCATTTAACAAAGGGGTTCCGCCCCTTTCGCTCCAATCGGCTCCATTTCGGGGCTAAAAGCCCCTT
>JAISRW010000160.1 GCA_031273405.1 Treponema sp. | reverse complement strand
TTAGGTATATATTTGAGGTGGGAAAAAAGAATAGAATACATAATGGAGGAAAAAGAAAGAGGGAATATGGATATTGAGGTAAAGGCGCCGATTCCCGCAACAGACAAACATGCTGCTCTTTATGGTTTGCTTGACATTATTGACGATCCAAATGTCTGGCCTAATACGGCTATTGCTGAATACTTTGGCTTACGGTCCATAAAGAGACTGAATAATGATGAACCTTGGGAATCAATGTGGAAATAATTGTCGGTAACTGTGTTAGGCGCCATGTGCGTTTACTAAATCAAAAAGCTAACCACGGAAAGCACGAAAGACACGAAAAAATAAGGCATAACGCAAGGAATACGGAGGCTTTTCCCATCGGACCATCGAACCGAAAGTTCGCGGTTCGTCAGACCTACGGTCTGCTTCGACTTGGCGGTTTATATGCTTCATGCTTGTTGTGGGTCAAGATTAGGGTTTGCGGGGGCAGCGGGTCCCCGGGCGGCTGTTCGCGGGCTTGGTCAGGAACACTTCCTCTATCGATTTGAAGCCCGATTCGACGGCGTAATCCCGGGCGGTTTTGCCTTCCTTGTCGGTTATGGCGGGATCGGCCCCCCGCCGGAGCAGCATGGCGGCAAAATCGCGGTGCTGCCATTGGGCCGCCAGGATGAGGGGCGTGGCCCCGTCGTTGCTGAGGGCGTCGATTTTAGCCGCGTGATCCAGAAGAATTTCCCCGAGCAAGGAAAGGCCGTTTTCCGCGGCCACATGGAGGGAGGAATAACCGTCGGAAGGTCTTGGGATATTGGGGTCCGCCCCGTGCCTGAGGAGGATGCCGGAAATAGCAAGATTAAGGTTGGAGACCGCCGCAAGCAGCGGGGTAAGGCCTTTGTTGTTTTTATAATTTATTGACGACGTGCCGGCGCTCAGCAGGTTCTTAACCGTGGTGATCCCCCCCTGATAAACCGCCTGATGCAGGGGAGTATTACCCTTGCTGTCGATTTGCGTTAATTTGGCCTCGAAAAAAGGCTGCAGCCTCTCCATGGAGGGGCCGGCGGCTTTTACAAAATCCCTGGGGAAAAGGCCGTTGACGGTCATGGAATGCCTATCGGCCCCGGAAACCAGGAGATATTCGGCCGCGTCGGCCTTGCCGTTTTCCACCGCGTAGATGAGAGGAGTTTTATCCTCCATGTCCTGGGCGTTTATTTCCGCCCCTTTATCCAGGAGCAGCCTGACGGCGGAAAGCAGGCCGTTGGAGGCGGCAAGATGCAGGGGCGTCTGCCCGGCGTTATTGGCAAGGGAGACATCGGCCCCGGCGGCGATAAGCTTTTCAGCCAGATCCGCCAGGTCATTGGTGCAGAGGTAATGGAGCGCGGTATTACCCAGGCGGTCCTGCTTGTCGAGATCGGCTCTTCCGCTCTTCAGGGCCGCCTCCGCCGAAGCTTTTTTACCTCTCTGGCATAAACGGATAAAGGACGTTTCCATATCGATAACTTCCCCTTTTCGTACCCAATGACATAATACCCGATGCATCGAACATTGACAACAAAGAGCGCCGGAGCATCGTTAAAAATTTTCCGAACCGAAGGGCTAACGACTCGTATGCGTATACTTTGCAAACAATTTAGCCGCAGACCGCAGGGGAATTCCATCGCGAAAACACGCCGGACCAAAGGTCCGCGGATACTAAAAAGGCGGCCGCCGCCCCTGCGCTTACCGCTTAAAAGCGCGTGAATTCGACCCGGAACCGGATTAATTCTGTTCGGAAGTGAATTAATTCTGTTCCGAGGGGAATTATCGGTGTTCGGAAGGGGATTAATTCTGCTCCGAGAGGAATTACCGGAGTTCGGAAGGGGATTAATTCTGCTCCGAGAGGAATTACCGGAGTTCGGAAGGGGATTAATTCTGCTCCGAGGGGAATTATCGGTGTTCGGAAGGGGATTAATTCTGCTCCGAGAGGAATTACCGGTGTTCGGAAGGGAATTAATTCATCTCCGAAGGGAATTACCGGAGTTCGGAGGGGGATTAATTCAGCAAAAATTTCGTGCGTTTCCTGTTTTTCACGGGCTAACGCCCTCCCTCCTGAGGAGTTACAAGAATTTTGAACCTTCGGGTATCCGGCGCGTCATATTCCGGCGCTTCCCTATGGCCGACGAGACCGCCACCGCCGCAACGATGATCCCCCCTCCTGTGAGGGCCGAAAGGGAGGGCTTTTCGCCGGTTATAAAAAGCACCCAGAGGGGGTTGAGAACCGGCTCTATCGCGGCGGCCAGCATGGCCTGGGCGGCGCTCACCCGCTTGATTCCGTATGAAAAAAGCAGGGAAGCGCAGCCTATCTGGATGATCCCCATATACAAGACAGCCCCCAGGGTCGGCGCCTCAAGGGCGGGGAAATACAGAAAAAAGAAGGGAATCGAGAGGGCGAAATTCAGCCCGTGGGCTAAAAGCATGGAATCCGCGGGATTCCCGTCTTTCTGCAAACGCATGAATACCGAATGGGCGCCGAAAAGCACCCCCGACAGAAGGGCCAGGCCGTCCCCCAAAAAGGCGCCCCCCGCGAAGCCGTCCTTAAAGCACAAGACCAGCCCCCCGGATACGCAGGCCAGAGCGCCCCAATGCTCCCGGTGAGGTTTTTCCCCGATTAAAACCCAGCCCAAAAGGACGGCCCAGACAGGGGCGCTGTACTGGAGCATGATGGCGTTGGCGGAGGTGGTAAGCTTGTTGGCGATTACAAAAAACTGCATGGTAAAGGCATAGGCCGCCGCCCCGGCCCAGAGAGGGCCTTTCCTGGTTTTTACCGCGAACTGAGGGGGGAAGATAAAGCGGAAGGCGAGCATAAACAGGGCGGCCAGGAAACTCCGCGAACCGGCAATGACCACCGGGTGCCAGTCTACAAGCTTAATAAAAAGCCCCGAGGTGCTCCACAGAAAAGCGCATAATACTATTGCCCCCTGACCCCGCAGGCGAAGCCGTTCCCCATAGGTCATAGTCCTGATGCTATCATGTTACGAGGTAGTGGGAATAGGTTAAGGACCGGCTTATTTTGCCGATACTAAAACAAGACGGAGGCTTGTTCAATTGATTAGAGGATGGTATACCGCCGCCAGCGGCATGAGAGCCCAGCAGTGGCGGCTGGACGCGGTGGCTAATAATCTGGCAAATGTAGACACCGACGGCTATAAGCGGGAACAGGCCGCTTTCAAAGCCTTTCCGGAGCTTCTTATCCGCAGGATGAACGACGACGGGGTGTATCTCCATCCCTTCGGTTCCGCCGACGCGGCGCCCATTACCGGGAAGCTGGGTACCGGGGTGGAGCTCAACGAGCTTTACACCAGTTTTGAGCAGGGGAGCCTCAAAGAAAGCCAGAGCGACTTTGATTTCGCCCTCTCGGGGAAAGGCTTTTTTGCCGTGGCCACCCCCTTGGGAGAACGGTACACCCGGAACGGTTCCTTCCAGCTCGGCAAGGAAGGCTACATCGAAACCAAGGAGGGCTACCCCGTGATGGGTGAGCACGGCCCTGTCCGGGTACAGGCCAACAACTTCAAGGTGGACAAGGACGGCAGAATCTGGATCAACGCCGAATACGCCGACGATCCCGACACCCTGGTCTCCAGAGAAGGCAACACCTGGGAACAGACGGTGCTTCTGGATACCATCAAACTGGTGGAATTCGATCTCGACCGTTACCTGGAAAAGCAGGGTTCCAGCCTCTACAGGGATTCGGATACCTCAGGCCCGGCCAGGATAATCGACGAGGGAAGGCGGCCCCAGGTGATTCAGGGTTTTACCGAAGCGGCCAACGTGGAGCCGGTCCGGGAAATGGTCCAGATGATCGAAGTGAACCGGGCCTACGAAGCCAACCAGAAGGTGATACAAACCCACGATTCCATGCTGGGCACGCTGATCAATCAGACCGCCCGGATAACTTAAAGCTAAAGGGGTAACTATGGTACGCAGTTTATGGACCGGCGCGGCCGGCATGACAGGCCAGCAGGCTAACATCGATACGATTTCCAACAACCTTGCCAACGTGAATACCCACGGGTACAAGAAAATGCGGGCGGATTTTGAGGATCTCATATACCAGACCGTAAGGACCGCCGGAACTCCCGCTACCGAGGACACGGTGGTTCCCGTGGGGATACAGATGGGCCACGGCGTAAAACTCGCCGACACCCAGCGGGTATTC
>JAISRW010000141.1 GCA_031273405.1 Treponema sp. | reverse complement strand
ACCGCGGTGGAGGCGATCCGAAAAAATATCAGGATACAACTGTTCAGGTCTTCAAGAATTTTTATACGCCCCAAAAGGTAGCGTTTTTCCGATTCAAACCCGCTCCACATTCGGAATATTCGTTCCTCCGCGCCGGAGACCTTGATGCGCTGGATACTATTCAGGGCCTGTTGGTTAAAACCGGCGGCCTTGTTTTCGTTTTCGATATAACGCTGGTGGAGTTTAAAATTCCGGTATCCGATGGCGGCATAGGCCGCAAACAGTCCCAGAAACATCAGGAGAGCATAGACGGTGGTTTCTCCGTCAAGCCTGGCCAGGACGATAATATTGATGAAAGAAAAGAGGGCGGTAAGCAGGGTTTGTACGGTTTCCACGGAGACCAGGGTTTTTATCCGGTTGATGCCCCGGAGCTTCTGCAATAACGCTCCCGTGGTGTACCGGTTAAAGAAGGGGAGCCTCATGCCCAATAAGCGGTCCCAGACACCGCCTTCCAGGGAAAGGCTTATCTTGGTAATCATCCGGGATATGCTTACATTGCTTACCGCCCTAAAGCCGATATTGGCAATATCAAAACAGAACAGTACCAGTACGATCTCAAAAAGCATGGCCCGCAGGGTGTTGGGGACGACGGTATCAAAAATAAAGGCCGAAACCATAGTGGGGATAACCGCCCCCGCAACGGCAAGGAAGCTAAAGAAAAACATCAAAAACAATTCCTTGCCTATGTTTTCTCCGGCCAAAAAGGACAGGATCTGTTTTGCCGTCAATGCCCCCGGCGGGAAGGGACGGAATACCGCCAGGGCAAGGCTATTGATGGATAAGGCGGCCTCCCCTCCCAGCCGGGAGGAACGGCTGGTCCGGGGATCGTAGACGGTGTATCCCCCCAATTTATGGGGCAGCAAAGCTACCGGGGTACCGTCAAGGGTGGTCCCCAGCATGGCCCCCGAATCCTTCTTCCACCATTTTTCCGGCAAAGACACTTCCTTGTACCGCAAATTGGCAAGGTACAGGAGTTCCGGTATAAGGTCCGCAAGCCCCCCGCGAATTTTCGGGGCGGGCAGTTTCATTTCTACTTTGAGAAAACGGCACAGGGCTTTGCAGACCCGTACCCGGTAATCCTCATCCTCAAAATCTTCCTTGTCCCCCAGGGCGGAAAGGCGGCTATTAACCCTGGTGAGTCTTTCCAGGGCGGCGTCCATATCCTTCATGGCGCCCATCCCCCGGAAAAGAGATCCCCGTACAGGGCGGAATCTTTTAGCAGACTTTGATGGGTTCCCCGCCCCGCTGTCCGGCCCTGATCCAGCAAAATAATTTCGTCATAGGCGGTTATATTGGATAACACATGGGCGGCCTGCAGGCAGGTGCAGCCGCGGCGGACCAGGTTCTCTTCGATCCCCGCGCCGATGGAGGGGCCCAACGCGCCGGTCGCTTCGTCCAAAAGGACAATGGACGGATCGTACAGCAGGGCCCGGGCTATTTCGATCCGCTGCCGCTGACCGCCGGAAAGGTTGCGCCCGTCTTCAGTCAACATATAATCATACGCCCCGTCCAGGGAAGAAATGTAATCGTGGAGAAAAACATCATTAGCCGCCCGGTACACCGCCTGATCGGAAACGTCCTCGTCCCAGAGGCTGATATTGTCCCGGAAGGAGGCGGTAAAAAAACTCATCCTTTGATTGGCGCATCCTATGGAGTTGATATACAGATCCCGGCTAATCTCCCGGGGCCGGAGGCCGTCTATGAGTATCTCCCCTTCATCGGGGAGATACAGCCCCTGCAGCAGTTTTATTACCGTCGATTTTCCCGACCCGGATTTGCCGACCAAGGCAGCCCTTTGCCCCGGTTTGAGGGAGAGGTAAAAATGTTCCAACGCCGGGGGGCTTTCCTGGTCATACCGGAAACTGACATCCCGAAACTCAATGAAGCCCCGGAGCTTTTTCTGTTCCCCGGAAACACGGGTCTTTTTTGTTTCCGCCACAGGGTCCGTATCCAGTTCCCGGTGCAGTTCCCCCAGCCGCTTTTCCAAACCCGCCGCCAGGCCGGGGGCGGAGAGAACCTGATTCATGGGATAAAAAAAAGCCGCGGCATAGGACTGAAAGGCCAAATAGGAACCAATGGTCAATTCCCGGTTCATTATTCGCAGGGCGGAAATGAGGAGCAATATATTCAGAAAAAATACCGAGGGAAATTGATTAAAGGGTTCGAGGGCTTCTTCTTCATCTTCCCTGCTCCGGGCGTTAATGACCCGTATTTTGGAACTCATCATCTGCTTAAAAGCATGGGGCTCCGACGCGGTTGACTTAAAGGCCTCTATGTTTCGGATAGTGGTTGCGCTTAACCGTTCATCCCGCAGGGATAGATCCAGAGGGGAGGCCCCCTCCGGTTCCCGCCTGAGTATTTTTTTTGTAATGGCCGACTGTATCCGCCCAAACCCCATATTAAGGATGATAAGCACCAGCGCTATCACCGACATGGACAGGTCCAGCCGGATCATCATGATAAAATATAAGACCACACTTACCAGGGCGGTAAAAAGGGAAAGCATATCAACGGTGAGGCTTTCGGAAATGATCCGGGTAAGACCCGCCCTGGAAAGGAGAACAAAACTGTTTTGGCGGTAAAAAAAACCAAGAGGGGCGGTAAATATCCGCCACATATAGGAAGCGGTTCCGGAAAGTTCTATTTTATTGGACAGCCGCAGCAGGCAGTTTTTTTGCAGCCAGGTTACCAGGCCGGAAAATAGCGCCGCGGCGGCCATTACGGACAGCAGGGGAAAAAGCCATTCGTCGATACCGTCTATCAGAATAGAATCGGTAAAGACCTGGGTAAAAAGGGGAGACATTATCGCCGGAAGGAGGAGGAGCATATTGAGGATGAAGACATAGAGGATGGCGAGGCGGTTATGTTTTATAAGGCCGATACTATATTGCAATTTCATGACGCCTCCTATTTTCCCAGAAAAAACACATCAATAGGCCGCAGTTCGTCGATAACCACCGAAGCGGTACACAGGGTTAGATCCCCGAATGCCTTGGACGGCCCCAGAGAGGTGGTCCACTCGTAGCCGGTAACGGTTTCCTCCGAGGACACCAGGGTTATATAAATTTCATAACACGCGGAATCCCGGAGAAAAAACCGCCCTAAATCTTCACTGTTAAGCCGGTCGTATAAATACTGTTCCGTAACCGGATACTCGCCGATGATAGATACGGTTCCGATCATGTTTCCATGGATCTTTCTGCTCACCGATGCGGGGTATACGCTTACGGGCAGGCCCTTTTTTATGTTCCGCATTTGTTCCGCGGGGACAAACAGGAGGCATTCAAGGGCTGTACTCGCCGGGGCTTCTTTGGAGATGGTAAGCAGGCGCTGTCCCTGGCGGACATAATCTCCCCGGTGGACATAGATATCCACCACCCGCCCGGATTCCCAGGCGGTGATACGGCTTTTGTTGAGCAGCAGGTTCCGCTGCGCCTCGATCAGTTCCTCTTCGGAACCCGTATCAAGAAGCCGGTTTATTTCCTCCACCAGTTCAATTCTTTCTATCCTGGCCAGGGCCTGATCCTGTTCCACAAACATCCCCCGGAGGGGTACAAAATCCAGCAATATACCGTCGTCATTGGCATAGATGTTGATAATGGTTCCGCTTTTTACCAGTACCCCGGATACCTCCTCCCGCACCTGCATGGTTCCCCAAAAGCCCCATAACACCGAGGCGGTGAATGCCAGCAGCACCGCTCCCAGGGCAAGGGAGGACTTGACGCCGATAACCACCATCATGTGTTCGATGTTTTCTACCCCTTCGGTTAGTTCTTCCGGCGCGTTTTGTTTTTGTTCCATTATCGGCCCGGCTATTCTATCCAGGGCTTAACCCGTAAACGATGGCCGTCAAATTCCTGGGTTTTCTGATTATAGGAAATTTTTCCCATCACCGCGGGGTAGTCCCGCAGCCCCTTGAGCCATAGGGAAAGGCCGGCGCTCTCCAGGGTTCCGGCGGCGTTGATGGCGTCCGCCAGAAGCCATACCGCCTCGTAACCGGTTACTTCGTAGATGGTGGGATCGCGGCCCCAGGCTTCCCGGCAGCGTTTCAGAAAACCTTCTTCCATATCTTCCGTTCCATAAACGATGGCATACAGATTATCCGTATATCCCGACATGATTTCGCCAAAGGCGGTATGATCAAAACCATCGGTTAGAAAAACGGGGTAATCCCCCCCGGCGTCCCGAATACACTTTACCGTACCGGCCGCTTCGGAAAAGGCGGCGGCGATGATCAATCCATCACAGCCAAAGGCCCTCCACCGGCGGATAATACCGGCGGCGCTTGCCGGGCTTATACTGGTTATTCTATCTATCACGGTGATTTTTTGTTTTGACAATTCCTGTTCCATGGCCATGGCGTTATCGGTGCCATAGGTGTCTTCCGCGTAATAAATGGCCATGCGGCGAAACCCCCGCTCCCGGGCGTATTCGGCCATGGCAACCGCGTAGGCGCTGTTATCGGCTATCATACGGAAGACATTCCGGTACTCCAATTCAAAAAGAACGCGGCTGTTCGCGTAGGGCGCCAGCATGATCATCCCCCGTTCCTCATAAATATCTTCCACATAATAACAGACATCGGAACTCCAATGTCCCACCACCGCGGTAATCCCCGTTTGATGAAAGGTTTCGGCAATCTGCATGGCCGCCCGCGCGTCGTCCCCATCGTCCCGGATCACCAGATTCAGGGGTTTACCCAGAACACCTCCCCTCTGGTTGATCTCCTGTACCGCCAATTCAAGCCCCTGGCGGTAATTGGATTTCCCGTCCCATTGGGCAACAGGATAGGCGACCCCGATGCTCACCGTTTCCGCGCCGGGGCCGTTATACACTTCTCC
>JAISRW010000139.1 GCA_031273405.1 Treponema sp. | reverse complement strand
ACCGGTATGGTGGAGGATACACCCCGAGGATGTTACCGGCGCGGTGGAAGAAATGGCGGAGGGGGGTGGCTGCGACGCAAGGTCGCTTGGAAACCGTGGACCGCGCAAGCGGTACATGGGTTCCACCGCCAGGACCCCCAGTATATCTCCCCCGCGCCGGTGGGGATGCACCGGGTGTATCCTCCATAAGCGAGTAAAGGCTGTTGCCCTGGGCGTTTCTGGTGGGGGGTAGCGGAAGACTTGCCGCTTTCGCGAAGTCTGCCCTGCTGCGCAGGGTGGGAGTTTTGCGAAGCAAAACTCCACTACGGTGATGGCAAGGCTGGAGCGCAGGGGGGGCGGACGAGAAGGCTGCCGCCCGGATTTTTCGCAGGGAAACCGCCCCCCCCTCTCTCCCTTCTCCCTTCTCACTCCTCACTATTCCCTTCTTCTCCCTAAAAAAACGCCGTAAACATCCGATAATGATAGAAAGTTTGTATCATTAATAGGATTGGTGTGGTGTCTGTTTCCCATAAGGCGGCTTTCAGTCTGCTTATTTCCGTGTTCCTCTTTGCCGGCCTTACCGTTTTAGCCTACACCGGCTTGTTTGATTTGGTGGAGGCCCGGTTTTACAATCCCTCGGTTACCCGGGCTTTGGCCAGGGAGACCGAGAAGGACGCGGAGCTCATCCAGAACTTTCTGGGGGATCTGCAGAACCGCTTCTTCGCCACCCTGCGGGAGCCCGCGGTGCGGCGCAGTTTTCTTCCCAACCAGAGCGGGGAGGATATTTTTGAGCGCAGCAGGATATTCGGCCTTCTTTTGGAATCCGCCGGGGGGCTGCAATCGGTGCGGTTTATCGACGCCGGGGGAAGCAGAATCCACTATTCGACCTGGGAGCCGGATATGCTGCGCCGGGACCGGCTTTCCCAGGCCTACCGGAATTACGGCCAGGGGCCGGGGGACCTGCCCTACAGCCGGGTGATGGCGGGGGACGAGGATGAGCCCCGGCTTACCCTGGACGGGGAGGGAGAGCGGCTTATTTTTTCCCTGCCCTTCCACGATTCCTTTGAGGTATACCGGGGTACCGCCCTCTTTTCCCTTTCCCTCCGGGCCGTAACGGAGCGGCTTATCGGCGAGGACCGTCTGCCGGTGGGGGAGGCGCTGTCCCTGGTAACGGAGCCGGCGGGTTTTGTGTCCCGCCTTCCCGCCTCCGCGGAGGAGGCGCTGCTGCCGGTTATTGCCCTGGTGTGGCGGCAGGGTACCCTGAGCCTTACCAACCTTAATTTGACGGAAACCAAAACCACCCTTTCCCTTATCTCGTCCCAAACAAGCCAGGGCTTCTTTGTGGGCCGCCTGGCGGACGAATCCCTCTTTTCCTTCTCCCGGGCCATGCAGCTGCTCCTGCTGGCCTCGGCCTTTAGCACCCTCTATCTGATCGTGTTCCTGCTTTTTAACCTCCGGCAGGACTACCTTACCATCGCCCAAACCCGGATTAGGGAGCTGCGGGACTCCATTATTGATGAATATACCCGGCGCCGGGATGATTTGGACGGGAACCGCTGGCGCCGGGACCTGGAACAGCGCCGGGAGGAGGTACGGCTGGAGATACGGGGTATGCTGCCGAAACACCGCGGCCGGGCGGAAGGGGACATTGACGCCCTGCTGGATACCTCCTGGCGGGAGCTGATGGCGGTTATCAGGAACGGAACCGAGCCCCCCGCCGCGGCCTACCTGGACGAGGCGAGGCTCCAGGACATTGTGGACCGGGTCTTGAAGGCCGCGGAGGGCCGTTTCGCGGCGGCCGCCGCCCAAAACGCCGCAAAAACCACGGTTCCCGCGGCGGCGCTGCTTGAGGAGCCGGAAGAACTAGACGAAGAGGCGGAACTGAACGATACTTTAGAAGACCTAGCGGTATTTAATGAAATTGAAGCAGGTAATGAGGTTGAGGCTATGAAAGAAACTGAAACCTCCGGCCCTCCCCAAAAAGCAACGATAGCTGATACCGAAGAATTGGAGGAGCTTGAGGAGATCGAAGAGCCGGAAGAATTGGAGGAGCTTGAGATGGATGAACCCGCGGCGGCGCCGGAAAGCACGATTGCCGCGCTGGCCAGCCAGATCGAGTTTAGCCCCCTGCCGGAAACGGACGATGCCGAACAAGAACAGGAAAGCCTGGAAGAGCTGGAAATCGTTTCCCCCTTCGCCACCATGCTGTCCAATTTTTCGGAGGAGGATCACCAGGAATCGATAACCGATCCGGAGGATCCAACGGACGAAAAAGAAAATTTTGATCGAGGCCGGCGGGAGTATGGCCCTGGTTTCTCGTATCTGGAAGTCCTTGACGGGGGCGGCCAGACATCCTTGGTTTACAAACCTTTTATGGATGGAGGAACCGGGAACCCGCCGGCCTTGGAAATATATATGCCGGAAATAATCGTGGAACGGAACGGCGTTAGTTACGTCAATGAATATATCCTGGAACCGGATCAAACCCCGGAGGAACCCCTCAACCGGGATTTTAAAGAGCTTATCGATTCAGTATTAAGAAACAATTAATTCATGAGGGTCCGGGGATTCACCGTAACGCCGTTTTTATATACCGTAAAATGCAGGTGCGGGCCGGTGCTGAGGCCGGTGCTCCCCACGTCGCCGATGCGGTCCCCGGTGCGGACATAGGCGCCGGATTTTACCCGGATCACGCTTAAATGGGCGTACAGGGTCCGGTACCCCGAATGGTGGGTGATAACCACATAATTCCCCGTAATATCATCGGCCCCCGTCGCGCTGACCCTGCCGGCCATGGCGGCCCTAATGGGGGTTCCCTGGGGGGCCCCGATGTCCATCCCGGAATGAAACTGCCGCAGGCCTGTAAAGGGGCTTAGCCGGTAACCGTAGGCGGAGGTGATGTACCCCCGTATGGGCCATATAAAGAGGTCCCCGTTAATCTCCTGGAGGTTTACCCGGTCGAGCCGGGCGCCGGGAATAAAGAGGCTGGAATCGGCGTTTATGGTTTCGGAAAAAAGCTCGTTCACCGTTTGAATCGCCGGAACCGTGGTTTCGTATTTTTCCGCGATGGCCGCCAGGGTATCCCCCGGCAGGGCGGTATACAGGATACCGTCCTGGTTGGGGATCTTCAGCACCTGGCCGATCCGGAGCAGCCGGGAATTCTTGATGTTGTTTAGGGATAAGAGGGTATCCTGGTTAAGCCCAAAGTTGCGGGCTATTTCTCCGATGGTGTCCCCCTGGACAACCGTGTAGGGGGTATAGAGGAGCAGCCGGGGTTCCGAATATTCGGGAGGTTCGGGGACCCCCTCAAGGAAAGCGGTCAGCTCCGGGGCAACGTCATCCACCGGCACATCGGAAATGGCCTGTTCCGGGTAGGGCATCCCCATGCCCTGGGCGGACCCATAGGACTCCGGGTCCTTTATCTTCATCGTCGAGGGGAAATGAAAAAACCCAAGGGAGTTTATCACATAAAATATAAAAAAAATCATAACCATCTGTAAAATGGTTTTGTATTTTACATCCCGCGGTTCCGTCAACAGCGCCACCTTTTATATTAATATCGACAGTCTTTTTCAATAATAATAGAGCAGATTGGCACGTTTGGCAATGTTCCGCCGCCAGGGTAACGGCCGACTCGCTGTTATGGAGGATACAGCTATACCCCTTCCTACCGGCGCGGGAGGAATTACTGGGGGTCCTGTCGGGGGCCCACGTACCGCTTGCGCGGTCCGCTGGTTCCCCCGACACCCCGCCCTACATTTTCTTCCGCCGCGCCGGTAAATCCCGGCGGGTGTATCCTCCACCATACCGGTGGGGGCTGTTGCCCTGGGCTTTATCAAAGGGGAAGAAGCGGTAGGGCGGTTGCCCTGGGCCTTTCTGGTGTTCTTTCGCGTTTTTCGCGGTTAAAAACGGTGTCAGACACCATAGGCGTACATTTAAGCAGAGCTGAAAAAACATAACTGGGGAATCCTTTTGCGCTTTGAGTCGGCACACAGGAGCGGCAGGCGGTGGATACGGTTAAACCAGGCAGAACAGTGAAACGTATCAAGTATGAGGTGTACGACAAACGTCTGGACGATCCCCAGTTCCCTCCACAGACTGAGCTGGGCAGCCGCCGCTTTCGTTGCTCCCTCCCCCTCAGGGGGAAAAACGCCCGGTGTTCACTATCGTTTCACACAGGGCGGCAAGGAGCAGCTTCCCGTAAAACCATGCTCGGGCGCTCTGGTCCAGTTTTACCGGTATTTCGTTGTAATGAAACAACGACTTAAGCCGTTTGAACGCCAGTTCTATCTGCCACCTCACCCGGTACACCTCCAGTACCCGTTCCGCCGATACCGTCTCATCAAATGAGGTGGCTACCACGAT